>NZ_BAAFGR010000001.1:0-145397 GCF_041154655.1 Nocardia sp. JMUB6875 | reverse complement strand
GCTCACACCCCCGCCACCCCCGGCCCGCACCCAATAACACACGGATTGCCATGCCGTCAGCCGTCCGTACCCCGCGTTTACGCTTTCCACTCCCTATGATCTGGGGTCAGTACTCGACCCCGAAAGGGAATGATGGCCGGTTTTCTGCTGCGACGTGCGCTGAACTATGTCGTAATGCTCGTGCTGGCATCGTTCCTGACCTTCAGCCTGGCGTCGCTCACGTTCCGTCCGCTCGACAACCTCGAGCATCGCAACCCGCGTCCGCCCCAATCGGTGATCGACGCCAAGCGTGACGAGCTGAAGTTGGACATGCCGATCCCGCAGCGCTACGCCGAATGGGTCGGCGGCATCGTGGCGCACGGCGACTTCGGCAAGACACTGGCCGGGCAGCCTGTGAACGAGGAACTGCCACGGCGCATCGGAATCAGCTTGCGGCTGCTGCTCATAGGCTCGGTCATCGGTACGGTGCTCGGCGTTCTGATCGGTGCGGCGGGGGCGATCCGGCAGTACAAGTTCAGCGACTATTTCGCCACGGTGCTCTCGCTGCTGATCATCAGCACTCCGGTGTTCTTGCTCGCGACGCTGTTGAAATTCGGCGCCTACGAGGTCAATACGGCCACGGGACAGCAGATCTTCTACTACACCGGTGAGACTTCGGCGAACGCAGTGCACGGAGCGTGGAATCAATTGGTCGACCGCGCCCAGCACATGATCGTGCCGACGCTCGTCCTGATCCTCGGCGCGGCCGCCGGGTACAGCCGCTACCAGCGCAACGCCATGCTCGATGTACTCCAGAACGACTTCATCAGAACCGCTCGCGCGAAGGGCCTGACCCGGTCGAAGGCTCTGTACAAGCACGGCCTACGCACGGCGCTGATTCCCATGGCCACGCTGTTCGCGTACAGCTTCGGCGCGCTGATCACCGGAACCGCGTTCGTGGAGAAAATCTTCGGCTGGCACGGCATCGGTGAGTGGCTCATCGACTCGATCACTATCCAGGACATCTACCCGGTGGTGACAATCACCGCGTTCGTCGCGCTGGTAATCCTGCTGTGCGGGTTGCTGTCCGACATTGTCACCGCGATTCTCGACCCCAGGGTGCGTGCGTGATGACCGAAACCGAAATCATCGTTCAGGGCACACCGGAGCCGATGGCGGCCGGACGCCGGAAACTGGTGGTCCGGCGCTTCCTGCGCAACAAACCCGCGGTGGCCGGATTGGCGCTGCTGGTCTTGATGCTGGTCGTCGCGTTCGCGCTGCCGCCGTTCCTCAAGTACGACTACCAGCAACTCGATTACACGGCGCTGCTGAAACCCCCGAGTTCACGGCATCCCTTCGGCACCAATCAGATCGGGCAGGATGTGCTCGCCCAGACCCTGCATGGTCTCCAACGGTCATTGCTCATCGGCTTCGCGGTGGCGTTCCTGGCGGCCGTAATCGCAGCCTTCGCCGGGTCCGTCGCCGGTCTGCTGGGCGGCTGGACCGATCTCGCCATCATGTGGGTAGTCGATCTGCTGCTGGTGATGCCCGCCTTCATCATCGTGGCGCTCTTCGCACCGCGGACCAAAGGCAACAGCAGCATCGTGCTGCTCATCGTTCTGCTCGGTGGATTCGGCTGGATGATCACCGCCCGCATCGTGCGCGGGCTGACCCTGAGCCTGCGCGAGCGTGAATTCGTCAAGGCAGCGCGGTATATGGGCGCATCCACCTGGACGATCATCACTACCCATATCCTTCCGAACATCGCCTCGATCCTGATCATCGACACCGCGCTCGCGGTGGGTGCGGCGATCTTGGGCGAAACGGGTCTCAGCTTCCTGGGATTCGGTGTGCAGCCGCCCGACGTGTCATTGGGCACGCTGATCGCATCGGGGACCAAGTCGGCGCTCACGTACCCGTGGCTGTTCATGTTCGCGGGCGGCTTCCTGATTCTGACCGTGCTGTGCACGAACCTGGTCGGCGACGGCCTGCGCGACGCCTTCGACCCCACCGCGGGACGTGCGCGGTCCCGCCGCAAGGACCGGGCGGCCGGCAAGCAGGCCACTGGAAAGGCCTCGGCATGACCGACAAGACAATTCGGACCACCACCGCGCCGCTGCTCGAGGTCTCCGATCTGCGGGTCAGCTTCCCCAGCGAAGAGGGCCGCATCGACGCCGTGCGCGGTGTGAACTACACCGTGCAGGATGGCGAGGTGCTGGCCATCGTCGGTGAGTCCGGCTCCGGAAAATCGGTGTCGTCGATGGCGGTCATGGGACTGCTGCCGGACCAAGCTCGCGTGCAGGGGTCGATCCGGCTGCGCGGGCAGGAACTGCTCGGCATGGGTGATGGGCAGCTGTCCACACTACGCGGAAGCAAGATCTCCATGGTGTTCCAGGACCCGCTGTCGGCCCTGACGCCGGTCTACCGGGTCGGCGACCAGATCGCCGAAGCGCTCCTGGCACACAGCAAGATGAGCAAACGCGAGGCCGCCGATCGCGCGGTGGAACTGCTCGATCTGGTCGGGATTCCCGATGCAGCGTTGCGTGCCAAGGCTTTTCCACACGAGTTCTCCGGCGGCATGCGTCAGCGCGTGGTGATCGCCATCGCTATCGCCAACGATCCCGAGCTCATCATCTGCGATGAACCGACCACGGCGCTCGACGTCACCGTGCAGAAGCAGATCCTGAATCTGCTGCGCAAGGCCCGCGACATCACCGGCGCCGGCGTCGTCTTCATCACCCACGACATGGGTATCGCGGCCACCCTCGCCGATCGGGTTGCGGTCATGTACGCGGGCCGGGTTGTCGAGACCGCGCGCACCACAGAGCTTTTCAACGCTCCCAGGATGCCGTACACCGTCGGCCTGCTGGGCTCCATCCCGCGGCTGGATGGTCCGGCACGCCTGCCGCTGGTGCCTATCGTGGGTGCGCCGCCCGCCATGCATGCGCTGCCACCTGGCTGCCCGTTCGCGCCGCGATGCCCGGTCTCGATCGATGACTGCCATGCCGCGGAACCGCCCCTGCGGGACACTGAACCCGGACATCGCGCCGCGTGCATTCGTGTTGCCGAGGTCGGCACCGCGGATCTGTTCACGGCGTATCGCCGCGAGGTGCCATCGACAGAAGCCCCCATCGCCACCGATCAGCGCGTGGTACTGCGGGTTTCGGAGTTGAAGAAGACGTTCGCGCTGACCAAGGGCGTGGTCTTCAAGCGCCGCACCGGCGAGGTGAAGGCCGTGGACAATGTCAGCTTCGAGCTCGCGGCGGGCCGCACCCTGGCGCTCGTCGGGGAATCGGGTTCCGGGAAGTCGACCACCCTGACCCAGATCATGGATCTGGCCACGCCGGAGAGCGGCCGGATCGAGGTACTCGGCCATGATGTCGCCACCCTCACCAAGGCTCGGCGGCGAGAGATTCGGCGCAAGCTCCAGATCGTTTTCCAGGATCCCTCAGCCTCGCTGGATTCTCGGTTGCCGATCTTCGACGCGCTCGCCCAGCCGCTGCGTATCGATGGTCGGCCAATGCCTGAAATACGGAGCCGAGTACGGGAATTGCTCGAACTCGTGGGCCTGCGTCCTGAGCACGCCGACCGCTACCCCGCCGATTTCTCCGGCGGGCAGAAGCAGCGCATCAATATTGCGCGCGCCTTGGCGTTGGATCCCGAGATCCTGGTGCTGGACGAGCCGGTGTCCTCGCTGGATGTCTCGATCCAGGCCGGTGTGCTGAACCTACTGCGCGACCTGCAAGCCGAGCGTGGGCTCTCGTATCTCTTTGTCTCCCACGATCTATCGGTGGTGCGCAATCTCGCGCATGACATCGCTGTCATGTATCGCGGTCAGATCGTCGAATACGGTGCGGCCGAGCAGGTTTTCGAGGATCCTCGGCACGAGTACACGCGCGCCCTCATCGACGCCATCCCCGTTCCGGTCGTGACCGGGTAAGGGGCGGACAGTGTTCCAGCAGAACTCCGACGGAAGGAGCAACCGGTGAGGATTCGCTCGATCGGCATAAAGCTCGCGGTCCCACTGGTCGCCGTGACAATGGTGGCGACCGGATGCGGTGGTGACGACGGCACCGCGCCGCAAGGCAAGGCCGAACTCGGCACCACCAGCGACATCAATCCGCACGATGTCGCCGACCTGAAGGACGGCGGAAATCTGCGACTGTCGATATCGGCGTATCCGGCCAACTGGAACACGCTGAACGTCGACGGCAATGACGCTGAGATCACCAGTCTGGAACGGCCGATGATGCCGCGCGCCTTCCGCACCGACGCCTCGGCCAACCTGACGGTCAACACCGACTACTTCACCAGTGTCGAGCTGACCAAGACGGATCCGCAGCAGGTCACCTACACGATCAACCCGAAGGCCGTATGGTCCGATGGCTCACCGATCACGTGGGAGGACATCAGCTCCGAGGCGGAGGCGCTGAGCGGCCGCAACAAGGACTTCCTGATCGCCAACAACAACGGCTTCGATCGTGTCGACAAAGTCGAGCGCGGTGTCGACGACCGGCAGGCGATCATCACCTTCAACAAGCACTACGCCGACTGGAAGGGACAGTTCGCAGGCAACTCCTTCCTGTACCCGAAATCGGTGACCTCGGATCCCGCGGTCTTCAACAAGGGGCTCGTCGACGCCATCACGCTGACAGCGGGGCCGTTCATCGTCCAGTCGACCGATCGCGGTCAGGGACGAATCGTGCTCGGCCACAACCCGAAATGGTGGGGAGCGACACCCAAGCTGGACACCATCACCTACAGCGTTCTCAACAGCCAGGCGCTGATTCCGGCCCTGCAGAACAATGAGATCGATGCCGTCGGCATCGGCACCCGCGATGATCTGAAGACCGCCCAGAACACCCCGGGCATCGCCATTCGGCGTTCGCCCAGTAATTCCTGGGCGCACTTCACCTTCAACGGCGCGCCGGGCTCCATCCTCGCCGACCCAAAGCTGCGGGTGGCGATCAGCAAGGCGATCGACCGGCAGGGCATCGTGACCGCCATCCAGAACGGTCTCGTCAATGACCCTAAGCCGCTGAACAACCACATCTATCTGCAGGGGCAGAAGGGCTACCAAGACAATTCCCCGGCGCTCGACGCCGCCGCGGCCGCAAAGGAACTGGACGATCTGGGTTGGAAGGTACCGTCCGGCGGTGGCACTCGCGAGAAGGACGGCCGGAAGCTCGAGATCCGCGACGTCATGTACAACGACGACACGTGGGTCCAGATCGCGCAGATCATCCAGCAGAACCTCAGCTCCATCGGCGTGAAGCTCACCATCGACACCAAGCCCGGCCAGGACTTCTTCACCAAGGTCATTCAGCCAGGTGATTTCGATGTGGCGCAGTGGAGTTGGGTTGGGGACCCCTTCCCGCTCAGCAGCATCTACCAGATCTGGGGTTACAACCCCAAGGATGTCCAGGGTAACTACGGCCGAATCGGCTCGCCGGAGCTCAACGATCTGATCGAGCAGTGCGTGTCGGAACTCGACCCGGACAAGGCCGTCGACCTCGCCAACCAGATCGACAAGAAGGTCTTCGCCGAGGGCCACTCCCTGCCACTGTTCCAAAGCCCTGGCAACGTGGCCGTCCGTGCCGACCTTGCCAATTACGGTGCCGCCGGTCTGGCCAGCCTCGACTACACGAAAATCGGCTTCCTGAAGTGAATTCCCGGATGGGTCATGCTCTGGCCTATCCGGCGCTCGTGACGATCGGGACCCTGGCGATCACTCTCGCCGGGGTCCCGTTCGCCGATCCGGAGCAGGTGGGCGTGCTCACCGTTCTAGCCGTAGTCGTTCTGGCCTACAGCGGTTTCCGGTTCGCAGTGGCGCTCGGATACCTGCCCGCTGGGCTGCCGGGTGGCAGAGAGCCCCGCGAGGTGGCGGTGCGGCGGGTGCGGCAGCAGCATCGGTTGGTGAGCCGGTCATGGCTGGAGTTCACGATCGGGGGCAAGAACCGTTGGCTGCCGGTGTATTTCGACCCGGAGCTGCTGATGCTCACCCAATCGACCGGTGAATTATCCGGTCGCACAGTCACAGTCGATGGGCATCGGCTGTATCCAGCCGGCCATTTGCGAGATACGGAACCCGTCGGCCGTCTGATCGACAATCCGTCCCGACCGGATCCCGACGCGATGAGCCGGATCGGATGGGGCCGGAGACTGCTGCTCGACGCACAATCCGCCGTAGCCGCACCATTCGTCGCAATCTTCTGGGTGTACCTGGCGGGCGGCGGCACCGTGGTCTTCGCGGCCGCCACCGCGATAACCGCCGCAGCCGCCACCTGGCTGGCGGCGATTCGCGGCGGCGATCCGAGCTGATCGGCCGAAACCAGTAATCTGCCTAGCGGTCGAAGAGCTTCCAGTGCCCTTCGGAGACGACCTCCACGACGCCATCCACCACTCTGATGGCTGTCTGGTCATCGACCGCGTAGCCCGGTACCGACATGCGGGCGGCCCAGTTCTCGGCGTCGGCCATGGTGTTCTCCGGACACATCACGTTGTCCAGGTGCGGGAAGATCGAGAATCCGACCATGCCCAGTGTGCGGTCGCCGCCCGCAGGCGGCTTCCAGCCGACGAACTCCTCCCCGACGTGCGGCGCCATCACCATGCTGCCGGCACTGAGTCCCACATAGACCGTCCGGCTCAGCGATGGGAACAGATCCACCAGGCCGGATGCGCGCATCCAGTGGTGCAGATACAGAACATCGCCGCCGCACACCAGCAGGGCGTCGGTCTCCCGGACCAGAGGAACCCAGTTCTCGGCAGCGATGCTTGGCAACGCCGTCAGTTCCAGCATCCCTACCGACTGCCACCCGAGTTCGACCATGGGGTTGCGGCTCTGCCCGGCGATCTGCCGCCATGTCAGTACTGCGGTCCCGGGCATGCCGCCGTACATCGCCGTGGGGATACACAAAGCGGTGGACTCACTGATGGGTTTGCCCAGCATGTCGACCAGTGCGTCGCGGATGCTCTGATTGCTGACACCACCCGAGGTGAGGAGAAGCTTCATGGAGTCTTCCTTGTCCATCGTGAGCCGTGTGCGGCAGCGGCTTTTCGTGGTGAGCCGACTACTTCAAGCGACGCCGGATCCTTTGGCAGACAAGCCAGTCCCGGTCAACCGACTCGCACAAGCGTAGGACTCGACGATGCGGAGTGGGTACGGCTCCAGGGAAACAGGTCCGAACGCACCTGACCGCGCTGACCGAATGGGTCAGCGCGGTCTCTCCAGTTATGGACGGGCCGAGAGGATCTCGGGGCTCAGGCGGCGTGCATTGCGGCGGTGACCTTGCGGGTCATTTCGGCAACGACGGGGCCGGGCTGGCCGTTGCGGCCGGTGGAGGCGGCGGCCTCGAGGGCTACCAGGACGGTGGTGCGGAAGTTGTCGGCCTCGGCGGGGTCCTGCTGCTCGAGTACGGTCACCGCGGCCGTCAGGGCGGGAAGGACCTGGTCGGCGAGCTGAGCGACGTTCTTGCCGCTGAGGTGGATGTCCTTGGACTTCGCGTTCAGGACGTGGCCGATGGGGCCGGTGGCCGAGAGCAGGGCGATCGAGCCGGCGGTGGAGGCCTTGTGCGGCTTGTCGGCTGCGGCGGAGACCAGCGAGACCGCGCCGTAGGCGGCGGAACGGATGGTGGCCTTGTCGTCGGCGGTCAGGTTCAGGGTGGCGGTGGCGGACATGGTGTGCTCCTTCGAAAGCTGTTGTGCCAGTGGCCCGGATCCGGTGCGACCCGGGCTGTCTTGTTCGATGGACATACTTTGTCCCGCCCGCCTGACACCGCCCTGATGCCAACCTGACACGATCACTGACACACGGCCCGCGCGGACTACGGCCGATCGAACTCGCCATCACGAACGCCAGCGGTGAAGGCATCCCATTCCCTGCCGGCAAACACCAAGGCGGGGCCTGCGGGATCCTTGGAGTCGCGGACTCCGACCTGGTCGGCGGCGAATGCGACCTCGACGCACTCGCCGCCGCTGCCACCGCTATATGTGCTCTTGCGCCATTCCAGTTCGGACCATTCGATATTCACGTTGTGAACTCCCTTGCTGCCTTGCGGAGTAGATCCCTACTCGCCTGCTCACCCAGCGCTAGGCCGCGATGCTTCATGGCGGCACGTTGGTAGCGCTCGACCACCCGCTGGTCGGTGAAATACATTGCTCCCGTGTAACTCTCAACGTAGACGACAGTTGGCTCGACGGTCTGCCCGTTTCCGTCGAGCCCGAAATCCAGCACGATGAAAGGGCCCGTAGGGTCGCCGAGCGGCAGGCCCGCCGCAAAGGGCAGCACCCTGATCGAGAAGTTGTCACGAGTGCTCAGATCGGCGAGGCGGCGGAGCTGGGCGGCCATGATCTTGGCGTTGCCGATCACTCGGTGTAGCACCGATTCGTCCAACACCATGTCCACCTCGATCGGACGTGCTTTGCGGGTGAACAACACTTGGCGATTCATTCGGATCTCGACACGACGGTCGATCTCGGCGGCCCTTGCCTCGGGATGGACGGTTGTGAAAAGCGACCGAGCGAAATCCGCGGTTTGCGCCAGCCCGGGAACGAGTTCGGCATAGGAGGTCAACTTCTTGGCATCGGCTTCCAACCCGATGTATACGTCGAAGTCCTCCGGAATCACGTCGCCGTACTCGTGCCACCAATGCTTGGTGTTGGCCTGCTGGGCAAGTCCCTTCAGGCCCTCGGTCGTGGTTTCATCGGCACCGAGTACGCGGCAGATGGCTTCGATGTCCCAAAGTCGGATCCGCACAGCAGGATCAGCGGTCTCCAGCCGTTGGACGGTCGAGTCTCCCCGTTCGATCGCCTTGGCGACGCTGGCGATTGTCAAGCCGGACTGCTGGCGTAGGTCGCGTAGATGCCGACCGAGTTGCCGTCGGGGGATTGTGGACCCGCTCTGAGACATCTTCCCTCCCATGTGAATGTGAAACATTCGCATACTGGATGACGTTCGAACTGCCTTGGATCGCGCGACGAGGTTGCCTGAATTCTATCGTGGCCACATGAAGCAACCACCGTGAATTATCCAAATTCCATTGTTCAACACATGGTTTCGCTGTGCGCTAGTAGCTATGGACACATGGTTTTCGCTACTGACGATTGTTTGCTTCAGCGCCCTCGTCATGGGCGCTCGCTGGGGTGTCGACTACGACAGCTCCCCGATTCTGCCGACGGTGGGCGGACCGGTGGTCCCGGCCGGAGGCGTTGCGCTGCACCAGGTTCCGCTGGAGAACCGGCATCGGACACACGGCAAGCATCGGGCCGGGTGAGGGCATGACCAATCCGTATATCGCTCCCGAGGAGTTTCCGAGGCGGGATCGCGAGGGAAGGAAACTGCCGGCGTGGGCGAAACCTGGTGCGGTGGTGCGGTTTCGGGTGACCGGGCGGGAGGCGGTCGAATGTCGGATCGAGGGGGCGAACGATCGGGGGATCAGGTTGTCGAACGGCGAGCGGTTTCTCATCGCCCACCTTCGACGGGGGAGTTCCGACGACACAAGCTATTTCGAGAAGTATGACGCGGTTGGACGCATTACGAGGACGGCGCGACCCGTATGAAGCGAACGGCCTGCCCCGGGGCTCCTCCTGGGGCAGGCCGTTCCGCACGTTATTCGGCCTGGGTGCGGCGGGCGGCCTTTTCGGCGGCTTCGGCGGCGTCCATGGCGTTGGCTTCCTCGAGGGTCGGGGCGGTGCCGCCGAGGCGGGCGGGGACCCAGTAGGCGCCGGGCTCGTGGGGGTAGTCCTTTTGGAGGTCCAGGAGCATGGATTCCATGGTTTTGTGGAGTTGGGCGGTGAGGGCGGAGGCGGGTTCGTAGGGGGCGATGGGTTCGCCTACCGCCATGGAGATGGGGGTGTTGGTGCGGCCCAGACGTTTCGGGAAGCCCTTGGTCCAGACGCGTTGAGCGCCCCAGATGACGATGGGGATGATGGGGACGTTCGCTTCGATGGCCATGCGGGCCGCGCCGGACTTGAAGTCCTTGAGTTCGAAACTGCGGCTGATGGTGGCCTCGGGGTAGACGCCTACCAGTTCGCCGGCCTTCAGGCGGTTGACGGCCTCGTGGTAGGACTCCGCGCCCGCCGCGCGGTCGACCGGAATGTGCTTGAGGGCACGCATGATCGGGCCGGAGATGGGGTTGTCGAAGACTTCCTTCTTGGCCATGAAGCGGATGTAGCGCTTCGTGGTGCGCGCGGGCAGACCAGCGTAGGTGAAGTCCATATAACCGGTGTGGTTGATCGCGATCACCGCACCACCGGTCGCCGGAATGTTTTCGTCACCCTTGACGGTGAACTTCAGGCCCTGCAGCGCGAAAATCGTGCGGGCCAGCCCGATGACGGGGTAGTAGACGGGTTCCACAAGTCCGCTAGCGTAGTCGCTGCCCGCGCGGCATCCAGTGATCCAGGCAACACCTTTCGAATTGATGTGACTTACAGACACTGAAAGAGGTTCGCAGGAGTGACGGTGCCGATGGAAAGCAGCGGCCGGACAGCGTTGCGTGAACGCCTCCGCAAGGGGCTGCTCGGGACGCTGATGATCGGCGCGGCGTGCTTGGGCGGGGGCTGCGATTCGAGGGTCGGGATCGAGGGCACGGATTGGCACGCGGACTCCGGCAATCCGGCGGAGACCAGCGCGGATACCCAGACCACCACGGCGGCGACCACCGACGGCGTCGGCGCGGTGCCCGGGCAACCCGAGGCGGCGGTGGCGGTCGCGCGGTGGGCGGCCGACCTGCGCGGCAGGGGGCTCGACGAGATCGCGGACCGCTGCTGGACCATGGCGCCGCGCAATGTGCGCAGCATGTACGCCGACCCGCAGCCCATTCTCGACGCACTCGCGGGAGCCGGTGCGCACAGCGGCACCACCGCCGTCTGGCAGAACGCGGCGGTCACGGTGACCGCGCAGGATCGGGACATCGCGACCGGATACGCCTGCCCGCACGTGGTCCCCACCGGCGGCGAGGGCGGATTCAATGACGCGGACGCCCGACACACGGTGCGGCGCTTCCTATCCCGTTCGACGGGCAAGCCCCTGGATCCCGCCGACCGCGAGGACGCGTTCCCATTGGTCTGCGCCGCGGGCCGCACCTGGGATCCGGAGGGAACCGGCAAACCGGCCAATGTGCCGCTGGCCGTGAACCCGTCGAAGCCGGGGACGGTAAAGACCTTCGTGGACGAGTCCATCAAGTCCGAGTGGCCGCGCGGCGGCTACATCACCGTGTCGGTGCCGGTCACCACCGGAACGGGTAATCAGACAAAGCAGATATACACCTTGAAGTCGGGCTCCGAGGGTTACTGCATCGGCGACGTCTCCGGCTAGTCGGTACTCTGGGTGGCTGGTAACGGTCAGGGAGGAATGAAGCTCGTGCAGATCACCAGCGTCGGACACGCCGGATTCCACATCCGAACCGCGGCCGGGACGATCCTCTGCGATCCCTGGGTCAACCCCGCGTACTTCGCCTCGTGGTTCCCCTTCCCCGACAACACCCAGCTGGACTGGGACGAGCTCGGCAACTGCGATTTCCTCTACGTCTCGCATCTGCACCGCGACCACTGGGACGCGAAGCACCTCGCCGACAAGGTCAACAAGGACGCCACGGTCCTGCTCCCCGACTACCCGGTGCCGGACCTCAAGCGCGAGCTCGAGAAGCTCGGCTTCACCAAGTTCGTGGAGACCGAGGACTCGGTCAAGACCACGATCACCGGTCCGGGCGGCGACCTGGACATCATGATCATCGCGTTGCGCGCCCCCGCCGACGGCCCGATCGGCGACTCCGCCCTGGTCGTGTCCGACGGGGAAACCGTGTGCTTCAACATGAACGACGCGCGCCCGGTCGACATGGATGTGCTGCACGACAACTTCGGGCACGTGGACATCCATCTGCTGCAGTACTCGGGCGCCATCTGGTACCCGATGGTCTACGACATTCCGACCAAGACCAAGGCCAACTTCGGCAAGCAGAAGCGCCAGCGCGGCATGGACCGCTGCCGCTCCTACATCGAGCAGGTCGGCGCCACCTGGGTGGTCCCCTCGGCCGGTCCGCCGGTCTTCCTCGACGAAGAGCTGCGCTACCTCAACGACGACCACGGCGACGAGGGCAATATCTTCCCCGACCAGATCGTGTTCCTGGATCAGATGAAGATCCACGGCAACGATGGCGGGCTGCTCATGATCCCCGGCTCGACCGCGGATCTGCGTGGCAAGGAACTGAATTCGCTCACCCACCCGGTCGATCCGGACACCATCTACGGCGACAAGGCCGCCTACATCGAGGCCATGGCGCAGCGGATGGCGCCCGTGCTGGCCGCGGAGAAGGCGACCTGGGCCCCGGCGGAGGGCGAACCGCTGCTGCCACAGCTCAAGGCCAAGTTCGAGCCGATCATGGCGCAGAGCGACCTCATCTGCGACGGCATCGGCTATCCGGTCGGCCTGGTCATTGGCGACGAGACCGTGGTGCTGGACTTCCCCAAGCGCGTCGTGCGCGAGCCCGTCGAGGGAGAAGGCAAGTACCGCTACGGCTTCCGCATCGCGCCGGAACTGGTGCGCACCGTGCTCCGCGACGACGAGCCGGACTGGGTGAACACCATCTTCCTGTCCACGCGCTTCACCACCTGGCGTATCGGCGGCTACAACGAATTCCTCTACACCTTCTTCAAGTGCCTCACCGATGAGCGCATCGCCTACGCCGACGGCTGGTTCGCCGAGGCGCACGACGATTCCGCCTCCACCGAGCTCGACGGCTGGGAAGTCCAGCGCCGCTGCCCGCACCTGAAGGCGGATCTGTCGAAATTCGGTGTGGTGGAAGGCAATACGCTGACCTGCAACCTGCACGGCTGGCAGTGGGACCTGGAATCCGGGCGGTGCAAGACCTCCAAGGGTCACGAGCTGCGCTCGAAGAAGCTAGTCTGACGCGCTTGTTCCGTTCGGCACCGAGGCGGTGCCGAACGGGACAACCGACTCGGTGGATCAGCCCTGGACCTCGTTGGGCTGCAGCTCGCGCGTCAGGCGCGAGGACCACGGGCACCAAACGCACCCGGGCAGAAACGCACCGCACGCCTCGTCGAGATTGTCCTCGAGGTATTCGATGCTCGAATCACACACCTCGATCGCCACGGTGAAGAACGAGATGGTGTTCGGGTCGAGTGAGAAGTCCCAGCCCGGGTTGTAGGGTTCCTTGCGCTTGCGGATCCGGCCCATGACGTGCGTCGACATCGTCTCCTCACCGGACAGGATGCGGCGCGCCTCCTCGATGCGCTGCTCGTTCGTGAGCATGAAGACGAATTCCTTACCGGAATAATCGGTAAATGCGAAGAAGGCCATGATTTTTTTTCCCTTCGGCGGAGCGATCGGGGTGACGCAGGACCCCTGCCATTCGATGGTAAGGCTCACAAACGGGGCGAAATGCCGAATTTACTTGCGTACCAATAGGTTTAGAGAACCGCCCCGTTTGTTTGGGGTTTCGACTTCCTCCCGGTCCGATTTGCCTGAACTATCAAGTCCCGCACCGCCATCGCGCCCCGCGCCACCGGCGCTGCCACCCGGCCCTGCTCATTGATCAGCACTCCCGAGGGCGTGCCCCGCACCCGATACCGCAGCGCCGCCTCGTTTCCCTGCTGGACCAGTACCGGAATCTCACCCAGCCCCTGCTCCTCACCCCATTTCGCGTGCTCGGCCACATCGCCGTTGCCCAGCACGGCGATGGTCAGCGCATCGACCGAACGGGCCTGCCAGCGCGGCAGCTCACGCGCCAGCGCGGCGCACATCTCGCAGCCGGGATGCACGAAAACCAGCAGCAATGACTTTCCCGGCGAGAGCAATTCGCCCAAACCGATCCGACCGCCCCCGGTTTTCAGGACCTCGAACTCCGGCGCGATCGCACCCGACGGCAGCCCCTCCGCACCCAGGGTCGAGAGCACCTGCTCGTCCAGCCGCCGCCGCAACGCCCGCAACTCACCCCACAGTGAGACCAGCACCGCCCCGAAGCCCGCCGCCACCGCCATCGCGACCGCGTGATCCAGCGGCAGCACGCCCGGCACCTGCGGATCCGCGAGGGTCGCGACCACCGTCAGACCCGCCAGCAGGATCAACACCACATTGCGCAGCACCGTGCCCCGGCCGATCGGTGCGGCACTGCCCGCCCCGAAACACGAACAAACCGGCCGCCTTCCTTGCCGTAGCAGCCGCACCACCGCCCCGGTGAACATGCCCAGCAGCAGAATCGCCACCAGCGCCGCGGCGGCCGCGGTCCACGGCGGCAACAGCGCGATCGCCACCACCGCCTCCACCGCGGGCAGCCCCAACGCCACGCCCGGCACCCAGGCCAGCGGAATCCCGAACTCCCCCACTGCTTTCCGGGTCCCCGCACCATCGGCGAACTTCCCCCACGCCGAGAGCCCGAATACGACGGTAAGCACCAGACGCGCGACCCACACCACGTAGTCGATAGCCATAACCGCACCATCGCACACCGATATGGACGGCGAATTACGAATCAGCCGAACAGTTTCGACCCGGTCGATGACCGAGGTCCGCCGCCTCCGGCTCGCAGACCCGCCACACCCGGATCAGCCGCGCGTGCGTGCCGCCAGAGCCACCGCCACGAAGGTCAGCCCGCACCCGATCACGGCCGCCGGTGACAGATTCGTGCCGGTCGGGGCGATCACATCCAGCAACGCGGAGGCCAGCAGCTGACCCGCCACCGAGGTCAGTCCGAGCAGCAGTACGCCGATCCAGCGCACCACCGCCACGGCCAGCGCCACGAACGAAATGCCGATCAGGCCACCGACATACAGCCACGGCTCACTCGGCAATGGCGCGAGCCCGCCGCGCCGGACCAGCACCGTCGCCTCGACGACGATCAGCGCCGCGGTGCCGGTGGCGAAATTGGCCAGCGTCGCCGACAGCGGTCCGCCGACCGCCCCCACCCGGCCGTTCACCGCCTGCTGCCAGGCCACCAGCACACCCGCGATCAGCGGCAGCACCACCAATAGCACCGACGCCCCGGAATGCCCGTCCCCTATCGAGCCGGATCCGTTCCGCCCCACCACCGCGAGCAACACCGCGATCAGCCCCAGCACCGCCGCGCCAATCCGCCACACCGTCACCGGGGTTCGCCCACCCGGCCCCCAGCCCAGCCGATCCACCACCAGACTGCTCACCAGCTGCCCGGCCACGGCCGCCACCGTGAATGCCGTGACCCCGAGGGCCGCCACCGAAAGCCCCTGGCAAGCAACGAAATATCCGCCGGACAACCCGCCCAGCAGCTGCCACCAGCGCAGTTCCCCGACCGCCAGCGCCGCGCGCACCCGCACGACGCCCGCGCGCACCCGCCCACTGCACGTGAAGACCACGGCCAAGATCAGTAGCCCACTGCCGAAACTGATGGTCGCGGCCGCGATCCCATCGTGCAGCCGGGCTCCGAGCTCGCCATTGATCCGCGACTGAACGGCCACGGCAGCACCGATCGATCCCCCGAACACCAACCCCAGCCACCGCCGCACCGCCACCGCCCGATTCTCCCCGCCGGACACCGGCCATCACCAACCGACTGGCCGGACTTGTCCACGCTGGACCGATCGGCCAATCCGGCTGATCCGGTCCGACCGGGTCCGCCGCATCACCACCCTGCTCCAGCGAGCCGGTACGCGGTCCGGCCGGAGCCAGAACGCGGCGATCGGACCCGGCTCCCGCGCAGCATGATTCGCACCGGATGGCCCTGCTCCGCGCAGACGGAAGTCCGAATTCCTCGGCCGCGATACTTCCCGATCAGCGTGCGTCCGGGGCTCCCGAGGAGGACTCGGACACGGCGGAGGTCAGGCCACGACCCCTCCGGGGTAGCCAGGTGGGGATCAGGGCGGCCGTCAGCAACAGCGGGACACCCAGCAGGGCGACCATGACCGGAATCGGGAGCCAGGTGGAAGCCAGGGCGGCGAACCCGAAGACCAGCAGGGCGATCACCTCCGTGACGAAGCCGGACACCGAGGTGACCGTGGCGCGCGCCGGGCCGGTGATGGCGTCCTGCAAACGGGCCGAGGCGATCACATCGGCGTTGTAGTCGATGCCGTAGGCGATGCCGACCGCCGAAAAGCCCACGGCCGTCAGCACATACAGGGCGGCCGGATGGTACGCGGCCGAACCGGCCAGCAGGGAGCCGCCGATGAACAGGACACCGGCGACGGCCAGCGCCACGGCCATGGCACGATTCCGCATGCCCTCGGTCCGGCCCGCGAGCAGCGAACCGGCCAGAGAACCCGCCACCGTGACGCCGACCAGCACCGCCGCCAAGGCGGGTCCGGCACCGGCGTGATCGGCCAGCAGGGCGAAGTACTCGTCGAAGGCGGTCATGCCGTTCAACAGGGCGACCAGCACGACGCCGCGGCGAATCATCCTGACGTGCAGCGCTTCCCGCAGACCGGTACGCAACATGACCCAATAGCCAGAGGCGACGCCCGTCATCCCGGCATCTTCGCTCGTCATCCCGGCATGTTTTTGGCCGGGATCCACACCGTCACGGTGGATTCCGGCCGAGAGCACGCCGGAATGACCACAGGTATCCTCACTGTCCGCCCCCTCCCCACCCTCCTCGAGGTCCTCGACATCAGCGGCGGAGACGGCCTTCGGCGCACTGGGCAGCAGCGTCGCGGCGAAGGTGTGCAGCACCGCGACCGCGACGCTCGACCCGGCGACCAACGGGAAACCGCCCCACGCATACAGCGGAGCCGCAGCGAGAATGCCTGCGAGAGCGGCTGATTCGGCAGCGGCACGGGTGTAGCCCATGAGCCGCGGATAGGACCGCGTCGCGGCCCGGTCGGCGAGGTCGTCGTAGATCAGGGCCTCGAACGTGCCGGAACGCAGCGCACCCGACGCGCCCCACAACACGAAGCCCGCGGCGAAGCCGAGATAGGACGGATACAGCGTCCAGGCGAGGAACCCGCCCGCGAGCAGCGCGCCGGACAAGATCAGCAGGCCGCGCCGCGACACCGTGTCGGCCCACGCACCGGACGGAATCTCCAGCAGGAACGAGGTCGCCGACCAGATCGCGAACAGCGACGAAATCTGGGCGGCGCTCAGACCGTGGGCAGCGAACAGCAGCGCGTAGAGCGCATAGAGCGGGATCAGGTCCGCGGTGAAGGCGAACAGCACCGCGCGCGATGTCAGGGCGTGCGCCGAGCCCACGCTGACGGGGCGGGTCCGGGAGACTCCCCTACGGAGTACGAATCAATAGGCGTAAACGAGCAGACGCATGCGATCAACTCTGCGCGCCGGGCGCACCACCGTCAAGCGGATTGTCCAGCGGGATCCAGCCATTGGTGGAGGGCTCGCCGTCCGAGAGCGCCGCCCCGACCAGGCCGTGCCGGTCGTTGAGGTCGTTGATGAGCTCGGACACCGGATGCGAATCGCTGTAGTGGTAGCCCTGGGCCAGCGCGAAGCCGAGTTCGGTGAGTACGGCCGCCTGGTATTCGGTTTCCACACCCTCGGCGATGACCTGCAGGTCGAGGGATTTGGAAAGCGCCGCGATCACGCCGAGCAGCGGCGGGGCGGGCGAATCGGACCGGATGGCCGCCACGAAGGACTGGTCCACCTTGAGGATGTCCGACGGCAGGGTGGCCAGGCGCGACAGCGAGGAGTAGCCGGTGCCGAAATCGTCGATGGCGATGCGGACGCCGCGCTCGCGCAGCTTGTGCAGGTTCGCGATGGCGGTCTCGGATTCGGCGGCCAGCTCGGACTCGGTCACCTCGAGCACGAGTTGTTCGGCGGGCCAGCCGGTTTCGGTGAGAATGCCGGAAACCCGGTCGGCGTACTCGGTTTCGGCCAGCTCCAGCCCGCTCACGTTCACGTTCAGCGTCAGATCGAGCTGCGCGAAGGTCTCCTGCAACCGGGCGGCGTCGGCACAGGCGCGGCGCAGCACCAGCTCGTCCAGATCGGAGATGAGGTCGTATTCCTCGGCGACGCGGATCAGGCCCTCGGTGGTCACATCCGGTTGCGCGTGAGAAGACCAGCGCAGCAAGGCTTCCACGCCGACCGCGCGGGTCGCGCCGTCGGAGAGCGAGACGATCGGCTGGTACTGCACGTCCAGCGTGCCGCGGTCGATGGCCTCGCGCAGCTCCACCGCCAGCGGCAGCTGCCGCGAGGACTCCAGCACCGTGCGATTGCGGCCCGCCTGCTTGGCCCGGTACAGGCCCACATCCGCACGCGACACCAGCAGCGAGCCGGATTCGCCCGGCTGCCAGGACGTCACACCCGCCGAGCAGCCGGTGGTGACGGCGGCGCGCAGTTCCTCGGTCAGCAGGATCGCGGCCTGTTCGGTGGTGCCGGGCAGCAGCAGCGCGAAGGCGTCGCCGCCGTAGCGGGCCAGCCGCTGATCCGGCGCAAGCAGTTTCGACCAGGTGTCGGCCACCCGCTGCAGCACGGCGTCGCCGGCCCGGTGCCCGAGGTGATCGTTGATCTTCTGGAAGCGGTCCAGGTCCACCAGCACCAGCGCCAGCCCCTGGCCGGTGCGGGTGGCGTGCGCGATGGCATTGCTCAGTGCCCGGTCGAAACCCCGCCGATTCAGCAGGCCGGTCAGCACGTCGATATCGGCGTCGGAGGCCATGCGCGTCAAAATGCCGACCACGATGCCGATTCCGAAGGTGATGCCCGCCGGAATCAGACCCGACCACCACGGCAGCCCGCGCGAGGGCACCACCCACAGGCAACAGGCGATGGCGAACGCGAGATGCGCGCCCAGCCAGCGCCAGGAGAAGAAGATGGCGGCATCACAGGCCACGAAGACGTAGAACGCCGCCAGGCTGATCGCGCCCACCGTGTTCGGAAACCAGTGCACCGCAACGGTCACCAGCACGGTCGCGGCCGCCACATAGGCGTGATGCACCGAATGCGGCAGGCGCGGACCCCAGATGAGCAGGCTGATACCCAGCAGCAGCGCCACGAACGCCGCCGCGCCCACCAGCGGCCGATTGCCCTCATCCCCCGGGGCGACCGCCGTCAGCACCAAGCCCAGCAGCCCACCCATGACGTAGAACGCCCCGGTGGTCCGAGCCATGACCATTGCCGTCGCCAGCGCCGATGCCGCCCGCACCCGGGTTCGGGTATCGCCGCGAGACCCGATTCCTCGCACGGTGCCTAGCCTAGACATAACCCCTGCCAGCGGTAGACACAACCGAAGGAATAAGCCACGCCGAGTAGCGAATACTCAGCGAGGCTTCAGCACGTCGGTGCCGACGAAGGGCACCAGCGCAGCGGGCACCCGCACCGAACCGTCGGCTTGCTGATGGTTTTCCAGCAACGCGACAATCCACCGGGTTGTCGCCAAAGTGCCATTCAGCGTGGCGGCGATCTGCGGCTTGCCGTTCTCGTCGCGGTACCGGACATTGAGCCGACGCGCCTGGAAGGTGGTGCAATTCGAGGTCGAGGTGAGTTCGCGGTAGGTCTGCTGCGTGGGAACCCAAGCCTCGCAATCGAATTTGCGCGCGGCCGAGGAGCCCAGATCACCCGCGGCCACATCGATGACCCGGTAGGGCACCTCGATGGCGGCCAGCATGTCCTGCTCCCAGGCCAGCAGCCGCTTGTGCTCGGCGTCGGCCTGCTCCGGCGTGGTGTAGACGAACATCTCCACCTTGTCGAACTGGTGCACGCGAATGATGCCGCGGGTGTCCTTGCCGTAGCTGCCCGCCTCCCGGCGGAAGCACGACGACCAGCCCGCGTAGCGCTTCGGACCCGCGCTCAGGTCCAGGATCTCGCCCGAGTGGTAGCCCGCCAGCGGCACCTCCGAGGTGCCGACCAGGTACAGGTCGTCCTCCTCCAGGTGGTAGACCTCCGCGGCGTGCTGGCCCAGGAAGCCGGTGCCCTGCATGACCTCCGGGCGCACCAGCACCGGCGGGATCATCATGGTGAAACCGTTGGCGGTGGCCTTCTGCGCGGCCAGCTGCAGCAGACCCAGCTGCAGCAGCGCGCCGTAGCCGGTGAGGAAGTAGAAGCGCGAGCCCGAGACCTTCGCGCCGCGTTCCATATCGATCAGCGCCAGCGATTCACCCAGGTCCAGGTGGTCCTTGGGCTCGAAGTCGAACTCACGCGGGGTGCCGACGTGCGCGAGCACGATGTAGTCGTCCTCGCCGCCCGCGGGCGCGCCCTCCTGTACCACATTCGACAGCGCGCGCTGGGCGGCGACCATATCGGCGTCGGCGGCGTTCTCGGCGGCCTCCGCCTCCTTGACCTTCGCCGACAACTCCTGCCCGTGCTTGAGCAGTTCCGCGCGCTCCTCCGGGGAAGCCTTGCCGACCTTCTTGCCCAGCGCCTTCTGCTCGGCGCGCAGATTGTCGGCCGTCGCGACCGCGGCGCGACGGGCGGCATCCGCCTCGAGCAGGGTGTCCACCAGAGACGGGTCCTCACCGCGAGCACGCTGCGACGCACGAACCGCTTCCGGGTTTTCCCGCAGGAATCGAAGGTCGATCATGCAGCTCAGCCTAGTGGGCGGCCGCTACCCGATTTCGGATAGGTCCGGCCATCCGCCCCACGACCGGGCGATTTCCAACCTAGGGTTAGCCGCATGGGACGGCAGGGAGTCCGGCAGCGGCTCCGCCGTGGTCTTTGACGAGGAGTCACCATGCCCCAATACACCCCGCACACGGCCGATTTCGTTGTCATCGGAGCCGGATCGGCGGGGGCCGCAGTGGCCGCACGACTGAGCGAGAGGCCCGGCGTCAGCGTCGTGGTCCTGGAGGCCGGCGGTGAGGACAAGGACAAGTTCGCGCACATCCCGGCCGCGTTCAACCAGCTCTTCCAGGGCCCCAACGACTGGAACTACCGCACCGAACCGCAGCCCGAGCTCAGCGACCGCAAGGTGTACTGGCCGCGCGGCAAGATGCTCGGCGGCTCCTCCTCCATGAACGCCATGATGTGGGTGCGCGGCTTCGCCGCTGACTACGACGAGTGGAGCCGCTACGCCGGACCGGAATGGTCCTTCGAACAGGTGCTGCCCTACTTCCAGAAGATGGAGGCCGTCGAGGAGGCGAGCGAACCCGGCGAGGGCCGCAAGGGACCGCTGCACATCTCCCGCCAGCGCAGCCCGCGCCCGCTCACCCACACCTACCTGCAGGCCGCCGCCGAGGCGGGCTATCCGGTCGAGCGCGCGAATCAGGATCGGCCGCAAGGCTTCTCGCAGACCATGGTGACCCAGAAGCGCGGCGCGCGCTGGAGCACCGCCGACGCCTACCTGCGGCCCGCGCGGCAGGCCGGACGCAATATCACCGTCGTCACCGAGGCGCACGCCACCAAGATCCTGTTCGAGGGCAGGCGCGCGATCGGGGTGGAATTCCGGATCGGCGGGGAGACCAAGCAGATCACCGCCAAGCGGGAGATCGTGCTGTCCGGCGGTGCCATCAACAGCCCGCAGCTGTTGATGCTCTCGGGCATCGGCGACGGACATCGGCTGCAGGAGCTCGGCATTCCGGTGGTGCTGGACCTGCCGGAGGTCGGCCGCGGCCTGCGCGACCACCTGGCCGCGCCCATCGTCTACCGCACCCGCGCGGGCAGCCTCTTCGGCGCGGACAAGAACCTGCTCGAACTCGCCAACTACCTGGTGCTGCGGCGCGGGCAGCTGACCTCGAACATCGGTGAGGCGTACGGGTTCACGCGCAGCCGCGAGGAGCTCGAGCTGCCCGACCTCGAGCTCATCTTCGGGCCCGCGCCGTATATCGCGGAGGGCCTGGGCGATCCGGACGGGCACGCGCTGACCTTCGCGGCGGTGCTGCTCAAGCCGGAATCCATCGGCAGCATCACCCTCACCTCCCCCGACCCGTTCACCGCGCCGCGCATCAACCCGCGCTACTGCGCCGAACCCGCCGACCGCGCCGCCCTGCTCGCGGGCCTGCGCCAGTGTGTCGAACTGGCGCACCAGCCTTCGATGAAGGAGCACATCGGCGAACTCATGCAGCCCGCCGTCCCGTCGGACACCCCGATGGAGGAGGTGCTGCGGCGCTGCCTCGAGGACCACTCGCACACGCTGTACCACCCGGTCGGCACCTGCGCCATGGGCAAGGACGAGACCAGCGTGGTGGATCCGCAACTGCGCGTGCGCGGTATCGAAGGGCTGCGGGTGGCCGACACCTCGGTCATGCCGGTGATCACCCGCGGCCACACCCACGCGCCCGCGGTGCTGATCGGAGAGAAGGCGGCGGATCTGATCGGGTAGCAAGCGCTTCGGGGGGTGCGAAGATCGGTGTGAACCGAGGTGGTTCGTGGCGGGGGCCGCAGGGCGCTGCAATGATGGGTGCCGATGCCTGAGCAAAAGATGCCTCCGCAGTGGCCCGCGCAACCGTCTTCGTCGCGCTCCGGGCCGCCCAACCGTCGCAAGCCGACGGCGCTGGATCGTTTGCTGACACCGTTCCGCGCGGTGGAATCCAAGCTGGACCGCAGCGGTCCGCTCTCGGCGTCCACCGTGCGGTGGGGTCTGCTGGCGATGGCGGTCGGCGTCACGCTGGCCGTGCTCATCACCATGTTCGTCTCCAACGGCTTCGACTCCAATCGCGTGAAGGCGCACGCGCCGGGGGCCGCGCAGCCCACCGGCGCGGTCGCGGGCGCGGCCTTCGGCACCGCCAAGGAGGGCGACTGCCTGAGCTGGTCCAAGGCCAATGCCAGCGATCTCACCAAGGTCGACTGCGCCAGCAAGCATCTGTTCGAGGTCACCGCGGACATCGACCTGAGCAAGTACCCGGGCAAGGAGTTCGGGCCGGGCTCGCGCTTCCCGGATTCGCTGCGCTTCTCCGAGCTGCGCGACGAGCACTGCGTCAGCGCCGCCCAGGAATACCTCGGCGGCCGCCTGGACCCGCGCGGCAAATTCGTTGTCGGCCTGATCAATCCGGGTGAGGCGGGCTGGAAGGCGGGCGAGCGCACGCTGCGTTGCGGCCTGCAGGTCTCCGGCAGCCAGGGCATCGCCACCAAACCGATCACCGGCAGCGTGCGCGACATCAACCAGTCCAAGGTCTACGACGTCGGCACCTGCATCGGCATCAAGTCGAACCTGCCGACCGATCCGGTCGACTGCACCCAGCCGCACGCCTTCGAGATCGTCTCCACCGTGGACCTGGCCTCGCACTTCAACGGCGGCCCGCCGTCGAAGGACGATCAGGACAAGTTCATGGAAGACCAGTGCGCCAAGGACGCCGCCGACTACCTCGGCTCCCCCGACGCGCTGCGCAACAAGACCCTCACCCTGTTCTGGGACGCCCTCGACACCCGCAGCTGGCTGGCCGGTTCCCGCAGCCTCAACTGCATGGTCGGCAAGGGCGCGGATCAGGAGGGCTTCGCCACCATCACCGGATCGGCCAAGGGCGACATCCAGATCGACGGCCAGGCCCCGGTGCCGCCGCCCAACAGCGGCCGCTACACCCCGCCGCCGCTGCCCGGCGCCAACCCTCCGGCTATTCCTCAGCCACGATGAGTGGGCGATAGCGAACGCACATGTCCGTCTCCATGTCCGACGACCGCTTCGAGGAACTGGTCGGTGACGCACTCGACCTGATTCCGCCGGAGTTGTCACAGGCGATCGACAATGTGGTGATTCTCATCGAGCCGCGCAGTGACGAGGATCCCCACCTGCTCGGTCTCTATCACGGCATCGCACTTACCGATCGGGACTTCAGCCACTACGGGGGCGCATTACCCGACACGATCACCATCTACCGCGAGGCCATCCTCGAGATGTGCCACAGCGAAGAAGAGGTGGTCGAAGAGGTCTCGATCACAGTCGTTCACGAGATCGCGCACTATTTCGGGATTGACGACGACCGCCTTCATCAGCTGGGATGGGGCTGAACAGCGGCGCTGGGAACCGATCAGCAAACCTCTGCGTCCAATCTTCATAACCGGGGTGGAACGTAGAAGGGAGCCCGATCAATGGTTGGCCATGTCCTGGTGCAGCCCGAGGTGATCCTCGCGGCCGCCCTCGAACTCGACCTGCTCGCCGAACGCCTGGCCGCCGCCGCGAGCGCGACCGCCGCGGCGACCCACGTGCTCCCCTCCGGCACCGAAGAGGTGTCCTTCCTCGCCGCCGCGCACTTCAACAACGCGGCCTTCACCCACGACCACTCCGTCGCCCAGGGCATTCTCGAGCTGCATCACGCCGCCGCCACCCTGCGCAGCCAGCTGGCGCAATACCTGGCCCAGGACGCCCTGCGCGCCGCCGGTATCGCCGCGATCCAGGTGTAGAAGGGGACGCACGCATGACGCTGGGAATCACCGGGGTGTTCTGGCTGCCCCGCATGGCCGAACTGAATTCCGTCTCGCTCAATGCCGGCACGCACGCCATTCCGCTGATGGCCGCGAACACCGCCTGGAGCGCGCTCACCGCCTCCTGGGTCGACGCCACCACCACGGTCGCGCGGGTGATGGCCGAGATCGGCGTCGGGCTCGAGGGCCTCAACGGCCTCAATGTGCTGGCCCGCCTCGGCGTCTTCACCGGCTGGGCCGAACAGCAGGCCGTCATGGCCGGCGTGATGGCGGGCAAGGCCGCCGCCAATGCCACCGCCTACACCGTGGCCTCGATCGCCATGCCGAGCCTGCCCGAGATCGCGGCCGTCGACGCCGCCCGGGTGGCGGCGTACTCCACCGGCGGCGCGCTCAACGGCACCGCGGAGGCGGCCGAGGCCGCCAAGGTCGCCCTCGACATCCGGGCCGCGCTGGTGATGGAAACCTATGAGGCCGCAACCAGTTTGATGGTGATGACGCCCGGCCAGTTCCTCATGCCGCCGGCCATCGCCATGGGCGCGGGTTCGGCCAACGCGGGCGGCGACGCCTTCGCCAACAGCAGCGATCCGATTCAGGCGGCGCTCGGCGCGGCCGCGGCGCTCGCCCAGAATCCGGCCGTCACCAGCGCCCTCTCGCAGGTCGCGCAGGTGGCGGGGACCGTGGTCACCAGCGGTGTCTCCAGTGCGGGAAACGTTGCGAGCACGGCGGTTACGGCCATCGCGAACGCGGTCACCCAGGCTCCGGCGCTCTCGGGCGCGAGCATGCCGGTGGCGGCGGGCGCGGGCGCGGCGGCCGTCGGCGCGGGCGGTGCGGCGCTGGCCACCCAGGCCGTGTCCTACAACGGTGTCGGCACCTCGGTGAACATCGGCAACGGCGGCGGCACGCTGCGCCTGCCGGACGGCTGGGGCGCGGGCCTCGGGAACATCGGAAACGCTGGTGGCGCAACGGCTCCCGTCGCGCCCGTGGCCGAGCCGGTGACCGTGGCCACGACTCCCACCTCGACCACCCCGGTCCGCTCCTCGGGCACCAGCCCGCTGCTCGGCAGTCAGGGCAGTGACGAGGAGGAGACGCATCGCGGCGCCGATTACGGCCGTTCGGCCGAGGTGTTCGCGGACGGGCGGGTCATCGCGCCCGCGGTCATCGGCGGCGATCCGCTGGCCGACCGGTGACCGTCCTCGGCGCGGGGCGCGGGCCCTCGCTGCTGCGTTCGGTGACGCTGTCGCTGGACGAAATGCAGTATCTCCAGGAGACCTTGGAGATCGACGAGCTGCCCACGGTGCTGAATGCCATGGGCCGCTACGACAATGCCGCCGACCACGACGCCGCCATGGCCGGCGCGGCGACGACGCTGACCGAACGCGAACTGCTCACCGACGACCAGGTGCACCCGGAACTGGCCGAACGGCTGCGCGTGCTCTACCGCCCGCACTGGGTGCTGGCCGTGCGCTGGTATGTCGAGGGCCAGGTCAACCGGTTCTGCCTGGCCAAGGGCGACGACTTCGAGGTGGTGGCGCTGCGCGGCCCCGGCTCGTACGTGATCGACGAGGCGAGCCACGATCTCGCGGGCACCGTACTGGCCGCGCTCGGCCCGGCCGAACCCCTCGAACTGGCCGGAATGAACGCGCCCACCGAGGATCTGGTCCCGATCTTCGACGATGCGGGCGATGCCGCGACCACGGCCGCGCGACTGGCCAAGGTGTGCAATCCGGCCCGCGACGCACAAGCCATCGCCTCGGCCCTGGTGCAGGTGGATTCGCACGCGGAGATCGTCGGCGTGCTCTACGGGGACGGCTCCCGCGACGTGGCCGACAACCACATCGCCGTGTACAACACCCGCCACGGCCGGTTCCTGGCCATCACCACCCGCGCCGACGACGGCACCAGATGGACGTCCTTCGCGAGCGGCACCCCCGCCCGCTTCCGCTCGGCCCTGCAGAATCTGCTCGAATCCCTGCCGCGGAGAACGGAATTCCCTAACCCATAGGGTCGTCGCCGGTGGGCTCGATCTCATCGGCGAAGGGCGGGAGATAGTGGCCCCAGCGGGTGCACTCCCAGAGGTTGTTCTCGAACGGCAGCAGTTCGATGGTCTCGGTATTGTCCAGGTGGTTGTTGGCCGCGAAAAGCCTTGGCACACCGGTCAGTTCCCGCGACACCAGGCGCATGGCGGCACCGTGGCTGACCACGATGACATCACCGGCGTCCGGATCGGTCAGATACTCGTCGCGAAGGCGTCGCAGCGCCGGGATATATCGGGCGAGCACGTCCTCGCCCGATTCACCACCCGGCACGCGTAGGTTCAGCTCGCCGAAATGCCAAGCGTGATAGACCTTCTGGAACTCCTCGTGCGCGGCCTTGGTGTTCAGGCCCTCGAGATCGCCGAGCTGGACCTCCTGTAGATCCTCGAGCACCTCGAGCGGCGTGCCGGTGGCGGCCTCGATATAGCCGCCGGTCTGTCTCGCGCGCAGGGCCGCTGAGCAGAACAGCTTCTGCGGCGGCGCGATCAGGTTCGCGCCGAAGGTCTTGGCCTGGGCCGCACCGCGTTCGGTGAGCGGCAGGCCCGGCAGCCGGGTGTCCAGGATCTTGGCGACATTGCCCTCGGTCTCGCCGTGCCGGACCAGGATGAGTTTGCCGGTCACAGGTCGGCCACCCCCTTCTTCAGATCGGCCAGCCAGGCCGCGGCGGGTGCGTCCGGCGGCGGCGGCGGTGTTCCGGTGGCCGAGGTCGCCGGCCAGGAACCGAGGAAGCGGATCCGGGCGGCGGTGCGGTGCAATGCCTTCAGGGCCTCGGCCACCGCGGTGTCGTCGATGTGTCCGACACAGTCCAGATAGAAACGGTAGGTGCCCATGCCGGTCCGGGTCGGGCGGGACTCGATGCGGGTGAGATCGATACCGCGGGTGGCGAATTCGGCGAAGGCGCGCATGAGCGAGCCGGGCTCGTTGGCGAGCTCGAGCACGATGGAGGTGCGGTCGGTCCCGGTGCGCGGCGGCGCCGGCCGCGGGGTGGTGACCAGCACGAAGCGGGTGACGGCCTGATCCACGTCGGCGACGCCGTCGGCCAGGGTGGCCAGGCCCAGGCGCTCACCCGCCAGCGCGGTGGAGACCGCGGCCTCGGCGTGCCCGGCGGCGACATCCTCGGCGGCGGCGGCGTTGGAGGCGGAGGTGTACAGCTCGGCCAGCGGCATGTTCACCGCCAGCCACATGCGGACCTGCGCGGCCGCGACCGGATACGCGGCGATCCGCCGCACCTCGTCGAGCCCGACACCGGGGCGGCCCACGATCGTGAAGGCCACGTCCAGATCGGTCTCGGCCATGATCTGCAGCCGCGGGCCGACGGCCAGCGCGTCCAGCGTCGGCGCGATGGAACCCTCCACCGAGCTCTCGATCGGCACCACCGCGCCCTCGGTCTTACCCGCGCGCACCAGCTCGATCGCCGCGCCCTGGCTCGGGGCCGGGACGCGCTCGACCGGCCCATCGAAGGCTCCGATGGACTCCAGTTTGGCGAGGGCCATTTCCGTAAAGGTTCCCGACGGCCCGAAGTAGGCGATGCGCGGCACGGTTACGACATTACTTGCGTGCGCGCGGTCACCCCCCGCTTTGGCCGACTCCCGGGTAACTTCGCACCCCCGGTCCGGCGGGATCAGGCCCCGAGCACGGCCAATCCGGCGGTGACGGCCGCGACGTCGGCGGTTTCGACGGCCAGCAGCACCTCGCGCAACGCCTCCACCGCGGGCGGCTTCAGCCCGGTGAGGAACGCGAGGTCCGGATGCGCCAGCGCGGCCGGGATGTCATCGCCGATCAGCGCGGCCACGGTCGCGGCGATCCCGGCCAGCGCGCGTTCACCCGAATCGGCGCGCAGCACGAAACCGATGTCGCCGTGCACGATTCGCACCAGGAACTCCGAGACCGCCACGTCGTCGAGCGCGAGATCCAGCACCTCGACGCCCGGATCCGCGGAGACCGGACGAACCAGGTCCGCGGCGAGACCGCGCGCCGGGCGCGGCGGAACGGACAGGGTGAGCGCGACCGGCTCGGGCGCGGGGGACGAATCGTGCGGCACGCCTTCACGGTAGCGATCGGCGCGGCGGCTCCCGACCGCCACCCGGGAACCCCTTGCGTCAGCGATCTCCGTCACTTAGCTTAGGTTTACCTAATTCCGAATCCGGAGGTGTGTATGCCACACGCGGCCCAGGTCGTCGCACCCACAACCGCCGAACGCGTGCACAGCGCCTGCGCGCACGCCGACAGCGCGATGCTGGCGCTGCCCGGCCTCGACCCCGTGCCCACCTCGGTGCATCTGCTGCGGCAGTGCGGCGACATCGTGGTGGCGGTGCCCATGAACTCCACCGCCGCCGGACTCGTGCTCGGCTGCGGGCCCAATGGATCCCCGGCGGTCCTGGAACTGACCGATCAGGCGCCGCTGGATCTGCGCGAACGCGTCCGCGCCCTGGTGTGGCTGCGCGGCTGGGCGCATCTGGTCCCGTCGCACGCCCAGCGCGCGCTGGCCGCCGCGGTCGCCGCGGACCACCCGCATCCGGCGCTGCTCGACGTCGGCCACACCTCGACACTGCTGCGCCTGGTCATCGACTCCGCGGTGGTCGCCGACACCTCCGGCGCCGACTCGGTCGACCGCGACCGGCTGCGCGATGCCCGGCCCGACCCGTTCTGCGCGATGGAAGCGGGCTGGCTGCAACACCTCCAGGCCGACCACGCCGACGTGGTGGACCGGCTGGCCCGCCGCCTGCCGCACGCGCTGCGCCGCGGCGCGCTCATCCATCCGCTGGCCATCGACCGCTACGGCGTCACCCTCCGGGTCGAGGCCATCGACGCCGACCACGACGTCCGCATCCCCTTCGAGCACCCCGCCGACGACCTCGAATCCCTCAGCCGCGCCGTGCACGCCTTGGCGGGCAATCCCTTCCGCGGCGGCGTGCACCGCATCTGACGAATCACCGGGCGCCCCGCCTAGATTGGCGGGCATGGTTTCGGCTGATCCCGCGCCCGTGTGGCCCGCGCCCGAATCGTCCGAACAGGGGCGACGGGCGATCAAACTCGAGATCGCGGTGGTGCTGGTCGTCACCTTCGGACTGAGCGGGGCCAATGCCGCGCTGTCCCTGCTGGAGAGCGCGCTCGCGCCCGGCGGCGTGGGCGGGCAGACGGTCGCGCTGAATCCGTCGCGGGCCGCGCAGTCGACCATCGATCTGCTGTTCCAGCTGCTGAGCGTGGCCCGGCTGCTCGGCTGGGCGGCGCTGGGGCTGTATCTGTTGTGGCGCAGCGGGATCGGGCCGGCGGCGATCGGACTGGTGCGGCGGCTGCGGTGGCGCGCCGACGTGCTGCCGGGTCTGGTGCTCGCCGCCGTGATCGGAATCCCCGGGCTGGGGCTGTATCTGACCGCGCACGCGCTGGGCGTCAGCGTCACCATCGTGCCGAGTTCGCTGCAGCACTGGTGGCGACTACCGGTGCTGGTGCTGTCCGCGTGGGCCAACTCGGCGGCCGAGGAAATCCTGGTCGTCGCCTGGCTCATCACCCGGTTGCGGGCGCTGGGCTGGACCGAGAATCGCGCGCTGCTGGCGTCGGCGCTGCTGCGTGGCAGCTATCACCTCTACCAGGGTCTGGGCGGCGGGCTCGGAAACCTGGTGATGGGGTTGATCTTCGGCCGGTTCTGGCAGCGCACCAACCGGATCTGGCCGCTGCTGCTGGCGCACGCGCTCATCGACACGATCGCCTATATCGGCTACACCTTCCTGCGCGGACACGTCTCCTGGCTGCCGTAATCCAATCGGAACGAGCCACGCGGACGCTGCGGTCGGTACTGTTTCTGGTGATGAACGGCGACGACCCCCAGCACTTTGCACGGATGCGCCGGGAGCCGCCGCCGGGACGCCCCGGTGAGCCCCCGGCGCACCCGCAGCGACCCATGGCGAATTCCGGGCAACCGCAGCGACCGCCTGTTAACGGCGACAGACCCGGCGTGGAACCAACCCAGGTGATCCGACGCAATGAATCCGGCGGCCCGGCCCTCGCGTATTCGCAGGTCCCGCCGCCTCGGAACCCCGCACCGCCGCCGCGTCGACCCGTACCGCCGAATCGGCCGCCGGGCAATCGGGTGCCGCCGCAAGGCAATCGGGTTCCGCCGCAGGGTAATCGCGTTCCGGTCCGGGAGCCCGTGGCCGCCCCCATGGGCTACGCGCCGACGCAGGAACCGGAACCCTTCCACGACGAACCGCCCCGCACTCCCCCGCCGCCGCTGCCTCCGGGCCGACGCCGGGGCGGCGGTGGCGACGCGCGCCCGCCGCGCGGCTCCCGCCCGCGCAAGAAGCGGCACTGGTTCCGCTGGATCCTGTCGCTGCTGCTGGTGCTGCTCCTGCTGCCGATCGCGGCGGCCATCTATGTGGACACCCATCTCACCCGGATCGACGCGCTCGCGAACTATTCGGGCCGGGTCGGCGACACGCCCGGGACGAATTGGCTTCTGGTCGGATCCGACAGCCGCTCCGGACTGTCCAAGGATCAGGAACAAGAGCTGTCCACCGGCGACTCCTCCGATGTCGAGGGCGAGCGCACCGACACCATCATCCTGGTGCACATCCCCAAGTCCGGGCGGCCGACGCTGGTCAGCCTGCCGCGCGACTCCTATGTCAGCATTCCCGGCGTCGGCAAGGACAAGCTCAACGCGGCCTTCGCCAGCGGCGGCCCGCAACTGCTGGTCAAGACCGTAGAGGGCGCGACCGGGCTGCGCATCGACCATTACGCGCAGATCGGCTTCGGCGGGTTCGCCAATATCGTCGACGCGGTCGGCGGCATCCAGATGTGCCTGGACACGCCCATGAAGGATCCGCTGGCCGGCATCGACCTGCCCGCGGGTTGCCAGACCCTGACCGGGCCGGAGGCGCTGGGCTTCGTGCGCTCGCGCGCCACCCCGCGCGCCGATCTCGACCGCATGCTCAATCAGCGAAAGTTCCTGAGCGCCTTGCTGAAGAAGGCCGCCAGCCCCGCGACCCTGGCCAACCCGTTCCGGTCCTGGCCGCTGATCCGGGACCTGACCAGCGCGCTCAAGGTCGACGACGGCGCGCACATCTGGAATCTGGTCGGCCTCGGCCGGGCGTTGAACGGCGATCCGATCGCCACCACGGTGCCCATCGGCGGCTTCGAGGACGTCTCCGGCAGCGGCAATGTGCTGCTCTGGGACAAGACCCGCGCGAGCGCGTTCTTCGAAACGCTGGCCAAGGATCAACAGCTGCCGCAGGATTTGATCACGACGGTCGGAAGTTAGCTCGGAGTTTGGTCGAGAATTAGGCAATACTTGCCTCAATTAGGCTGTGCTCAATAAGGTTGCACTTGGATGACACGCGGTGTGACCAGGATTAATGTCTTCCGCATGTCCACCCGAACCCAGACCAAGCGCAGCAAGTTTCAGGCCCTGCTGCAGGATCAGATCCGCAACGAATTCAGTGCCGAACATCAGTACATCGCGGTGGCGATGTGGTTCGACAATGCCGATCTTCCGGTCCTGGCCAAGTATTTCTACAAGCAGGCCGTCGAAGAGCGCAATCACGCGATGATGATCGCGCAGTATCTGATCGATCAGGACATCGCCGTCGAAATGCCCGGGATCGAGTCCGCCACTTCGCAATTCGCGAACGCCAAGGAGCCCATCGCCCTGGCCCTCGCGCAGGAGCAGGCGGTCACCGAGCAGATCATCCAGCTGGCCAAGACCGCCCGGGAAGAGGGCGACTACCAGGGCGAGCAGTTCGTGCAGTGGTTCCTCAAGGAGCAGGTCGAAGAGGTCGCGACCATGAAGACGCTGCTCACCGTCGCCGAGCGGGCGAGCGCGAACCTGTTCGACCTGGAGAATTTCGTGCAGCGCGAAATGAGCGGTCCCAAGGACGCTTCCGGCGCTCCGCACGCCGCGGGCGGCTCGCTCTAACAGCGATCACGAAAGGCCCGGTCCCTTGCGCTGGACCGGGCCTTTCGCATGTGCTCGGTGCTTTGTCTACCCGCCTTTCCCCTACTTCACCGGTACGTCGACGTGGCCGGTGGAGTTGGCGGAAATGCTGGCGGACAGCGTGCTGAACATCGACTTCACCAGGGACAGAATGGCATCCAAGGTAATTCTCCTCATCTGGGACTTCCGGATGAGGAGAACGTAATCGAGCACTCAGACTGAAACAGTCGTTTTCCAGAAATTCTCAGCCTGGAATTTCGTCAGCGCAGGGTGACCTGGCGCGAGCGCAGGCCGTCGCGCGAGCGCCGCTCCTCGGAGGTCAGCGGAGCGTCGGTCTTCAGGGCCGCGGCCAGCTTCGCGCCGAATTCGCGTGCGGGCGCCTCCCATTCGCTGGCGTGCTGCTCCGGATCCAGGTCGAAGACCGGCACCAGCAGGCCGTGCGTACGGAACGAACCCGCGAACCGCGAGCCCTCGCCCAGGTTCAGGTCACCGGCCGCGTGCAAGCGCGCCAGCGCCAGCATCAGCTGATCCTCGTCCTCGGGCCGCACCCAGCGGATGTGCGCCTTCTCGCCGGCGTCCACCCACCAGGCCGCGCCGATGGCGTCCGCGCCCAGCTCCAGCCGCGCCGACGGCATGATCGCCTGATTGGCCTGCTCGATGGTCGCGGCCACCTGCGGGTCCGGGGTGACGCCCTCGGGCACCCACCAGTTGAAGTCCTGGTGCACGGTCAGGTCCAGGGCGGCGCCCGGGTCCAGCACCTCCGAAAGTCGCGGCGCGCCTTCGGTCTCGGCGGTGTTCAGCGATTCGCCCGGCGCGGCGGCCTGGGTCCACAGAATGGCGGCGGCCAGATCCGCGGCGGGATCGGCGGACTGGAACTGCACCTGCGTGCCGACGAAACCGACCGGCTCGTCACCTGCCCGCACCAGCGCGGCGACCGCGCCCGGCAGCACCGTGGCGAGGGTGACCGCGCGCTCGGCGGCGACATTCGGCGACAGCTTCAGCGTCGCGGTCGCCGACGGCACGAACTCCCGCAGCGCGACCAGATCGCATTCCGCGGCCAGGCCCTCGAAGGGCCGCGTCACGGCCTGCGCCGCGGCCTGCTGCGCCTCGCGGCGGGCGGCCAGCTTCTGCGCCCGATTGCTGTCCGGCTTGGGACTGTTGCGCTTGCTCTTACCCATGAGTGGCAAACCTACAGGGTGGGCGGCGGCGCCCCGCGACGGCGCGGGGGATTTACGCCGTGGTGAGAACGGCTTTGGTGCGGGCCGGGTAGTTGGTGGCGACCCAGTCCACGCCGAGGTCCGCGCAGAGCTGGACGTCCTCGGGATCGTCGCAGGTCCAGACGTAGGTGGCGCGGCCCGCGGCGGCGGCCTTGTCGACCAGGTCCGGATGCTCGCGCAGGGTGCGCACCGACGGGCCGATGGCGGTCGCGCCGACCGTGCCCGCCGCGCCGCCGGAGAGGTAGAGCGAGGATTCACCCAGCAGCACCGTCGGCAGCAGCGGGGCCGCGCGGCGGATGCGCCAGACCGCGGTCGCCGCGAAGGACATGACCACCGCGCGCGCGTGATCCGCCGAGGCGGGCGCGCCGATGCCGAAGCGATTGAGCTCCTCCAGCAGCGCGACCTCCACCTGCGCGCCGTAGCGGACCGGATGCTTGGTCTCGATGAAGAGCTTGGTGGGCCGGCTCTTCCAGTCCAGCACCAGTTCGATGAGCTCGGCCAGGGTGAGCACGCCCTCGGGCTCGGCGGCGGTGCCGAAGTTCAGCGCCTTCAGCTCCTCGAGGGTCAGCTCGCTGACCGCGCCCGTGCCGCTGGAGGTGCGGTCCACGGTGCGGTCGTGCACGCAGACCAGTTGCCCGTCGCGGGTCAGGCGGATATCGCATTCGACGCCGTCCGCACCCTCCTGCAGGGCGAGATCGTAGGCGGCGAGCGTGTGTTCGGGTCGCGCCGCCGACGCCCCCCGGTGCGCGACCACGAACGGCGCACGACTGGCCCGGCTCACTTCGCCAATACCTCCTGTTGCTCTGCCTCCGGCGTCCCGCCGGGCGCGGTGACCTCATCATTGCCGACCGCGGCCACCGGCGCGCGTTCGGCGGACTCGGCGGTCTGCGGCCGCACCGGTTCGATCACCGGGTGCGCGGGCGCGGTGGCGATCACCCAGCGCCGCAGCGGCTTCGGCCGGCCCAGCGCGTCCAGGCCCGCGAAGGAGCGCACCAGGATCAGCGAGGCGACCGCGACGGCCGCCGCGACCAGGTCGGTCCACAGGCTCCACAGCACCCCGTCCGCCTGCACCTGCAGCGAGGAGGCGAACCGGTAGCACACCGACACCAGCACCAGGACCGCGTCGAGCAGCCAAGCGCCCCACCAGATCCGGACCGCGCGCAGCAGCCGCGGATCCGCGCCCGCCGCGATGCGCAGCCGGGCCGCCTCGGTCAGGAACACCCCGGGCCACACCAGATTCACCACCGGCACAACGCAACCCAGCACCAGGGCGCGCAGCGACCGCGGATCGGTCTCCCCCAGGTCCGCGTAGGCGGCGCGGCGGGTCTCGGTGAGCCAGCCGACCAGCGCCACCGCGCTCACCAGCGCCAGCGCCATGGCGGCAATGGCCGAAACGGTCACGGCGGCATCGGAAACCCACAGCAGCCACGGCTGGATCAGCCGGGTGCGGTTGCGCAGCAGGATGCCGTACCGGCCCAGTTCGGTGAGGGCCGCGAGCACGAAGACACCGGCGGTGGCGAGCAGCAGCACCGCGACCCGGTCGCTGAGCGCGGCCAGCGGGCGGCGCGGCGCGGCGGCCTCGACCGAGGGCCGGTCGTGCAGGCCCCACTGCGGAATCTGGTGATAGCGCGGAGTTTCGGCGGGCGGCCGCCGGACGGGCTGCGCGGCAGGCGATTTCCGGCCGGGCGGGCGGGCCACCCAGCGGTAGTTGCGGCGTTCGGGGGGCGCGTCGACGGGTGCGGGCGAGAGCAGCACGCCGTGGCAGCGCGGGCACCAGTGCAGCGGCTTGCCCTGGACCGCCCAGCGCGCGCCGCAGCGGGCGCACGGCTGCACGACGGTGGATCGCGATCGCACCTGTCCCCCGTTCATCGCTCCACCTCTCCGCGCCTAGTAGATCTTCGCCTCGGGACCGTCGCCGGTGAGCGGGCGACCGGTCTGCTGCCAGGCCACCATGCCACCCGAGACATTGACGGCCTCGTAACCGATCTGGTTCAGGTACTGCACCACCGTGATGGATCGGCCCCCCTGCCGGCAGATCACGTAGATCTCGGCGTCGATATCCAGTTCGTCGAGCCGGGCGGGCACCTCGGTGATGGGGATGTGCAGGGCGCCGGGCGCGCGGCCGAGCTGCCATTCGTCGTCCTCGCGGACGTCGAGGAGCTGGGCGGGCGCGGGCACGGTCGAACCCCAGCCGTCGGCGGCGTCGAATTCCGCCGGCACCGCGTCGATCGGCACCGAGGGCACATCGGGGTTGGTCACGGTTTCGATCCTGCCACGCGCGCGCGAGGGCGGTGGAGTTCCGTACCTGCGCAGGGTTGGTTTCGGGAGTTATCCACATAATCCACAACCTGATCCACAGGTTGACAGCCGACCGGTTCGACCGAATTTCGTCCGGTCGGCCGTTCCGGAAGTCCCCTCCCCGTTCCGGAGCGGCCGACCCGAGGCCCTCTGTCCCAGAAGGCCCTTACAGTGTGACGCCGCAGGTGAGCCCGCGGTTCCGTTCGGATCGGAAAAAAACGACAACACTACCGAAAAACGGAAATCCTGGGCCCGGCCAGGCAAGATCGGTAGCCTGGCGCTATGACTGTGAGCAGGGGGCTACTCGACGGCCTGGACATCAAGGGACTCAACCTCGCGCTGTCGGAGGCGACCTGCCTCGGCATCGACGTCGACACGGCGGCCGGCACGCTACGGCTGGAACTCGACGTGCTGACCCTGCCCGAGGACGGCCCGCCACCCGAAGATTGCGACATCTACCTTACCCTCACCGGAGTCAGCCGGGTCGCGTGCTCGCTGCGCCGCCAGCGCTGGGACGACCTCGAGCCGGTTGTGCTGCCGCTCACCCTGGACGGCCTGCACGACGCCGTCAACAGCTTCGGCGGCGGTGCGCTGCACGGCTGGGACTTCCTCGACCTGAGCGACAGCTCCTGGAGCCAGTGGCGCAAACTGCTCAGCTTCGACACCGAGCTGAGCGACGTGCCCGGCGAGCACATGATGGAGTTCTCCCAGGAGGAGGGCATCGACCCGCGCGAACTCGATGTGCGCGTCTGGTTCAACGGCGTCGAGGTCGCCGACAAGGCGGGCAATCCGATTCCCTTGCAGCAGTTCATCGACGGCGGCGTCCGCTGGTGGCAGGCGCACGACGCCGGTGATCCGCGCACCCAGCGTCCGGACGTGGTGCCGCCGCTCTAAAGGTCGGCCGACAGCAGGAGGGGTTCGGGGACGCTGTCCCGGAACCCCTTTCGAATGCCGTGCTCGAAGGACCTACGCGCCCAATCCGATCGGGCAGGCGACGCCGGTGCCGTGGTCGGGGCAGTAGCCGCCGGGGTTCTTGGCCAGGTACTGCTGGTGGTAGCCCTCGGCGTAGAAGAAGGCGGAAAGGTCGGGCAGCGGGGCGATCTCGGTGGTGATCGCACCGAATCCGGCTGCCGTCAACTGCTCCTGATAGATCCCCCGGGTCTCCTCGGCCACCTTCAACTGCTCGTCGTCGAAGGTGTAGACGGCCGACCGGTATTGCGTGCCGCGGTCGTTGCCCTGCCGCATGCCCTGGGTCGGATCGTGGTTCTCCCAGAACTGCTTCAGGATGCCGGAATAGTCGATGACCTGCGGATCGAACGCCACCAGCACTGACTCCGTGTGCCCGGTGCGGCCCGAGCAGGTCTCCTCGTAGGTCGGGTTCGGGGTGTACCCGCCCGCGTAGCCGACCGCGGTGCTGTACACGCCGTCGAGCTCCCAGTACCCCTTCTCCGCGCCCCAGAAGCAGCCCATGGCCACCACCGCGAGCCGGGTACCGTCGGGGAACGGCGGTTTGAGCGGATGCCCGTTGAGGTAGTGCTGCTCGGGGACCACCAATGGTTCGGAGCGGCCGGGCAGGGCTTGCTCGGCGGTCACCATGGTCGGTTCCGGTAGTCGCAAACGTCCAACGAACTCGTCGTACCACGACATGACTCGATGCTACGGGACCCGGCGGAAGCGGCGGCGATGTTGCGATCGCGGGGATTCCAAAGGTTGGGAAAGATATACATCCGCCGGAATGTGGGGGCGCGCAGCCCGGTTGCAGACGAGCGGGTGTACGAATGATGGTTGGGTGCGCCTCGGACCATGCCGAGGGCACACGGCCCCGACACTGAAAGGGACATCGTGGCTGTTTACACGCTGCCTGAACTCGATTACGACTACTCGGCCCTGGAGCCCTTCATCTCCGGGCAGATCAACGAGATCCACCACACCAAGCACCACGCCGCCTACGTGGCCGGCGTCAACGCCGCCCTCGAGAAGCTCGAGGAGGCGCGCGCCAAGGACGACCACGCCGCCATCTTCCTGAACGAGAAGAACCTCGCGTTCCACCTCGGCGGCCACGTCAACCACTCCATCTGGTGGAAGAGCCTGTCCAAGGACGGCGGCGACAAGCCGGTCGGCGACCTGGCCTCGGCCATCGACGAGGAGTTCGGCTCCTTCGACAAGTTCGTCGCGCAGTTCTCCGCGGCCGCCAACGGCCTGCAGGGCTCCGGCTGGGCGTGGCTGGGCTACGACACCCTGGGCAACAAGCTGCTCACCTTCCAGCTGACCGATCAGCAGGGCAACGTGCCGCTGGGCATCATCCCGCTGCTGGGTCTGGACATGTGGGAGCACGCCTTCTACCTGCAGTACAAGAACGTCAAGGCGGACTACGTCAAGGCGTTCTGGAACGTGGTCAACTGGGCCGAAATCCAGGACCGCTACTCCAAGGCCGTGAACCAGGGCAAGGGCCTGATCTTCGGCTGATGCCCGTTCGGGGCGATGCCCCGTTCGTACGCCGAAAGACCCGCGAACCATTCGGTTCGCGGGTCTTTCGCATTTCGGCAGGCCCGGTGCTAGCAGTCATTGGTACTTGTGTGCCAGTTCAGTTCTGGTACAACCTGGGTATCCCAACAGCAGCACGGGCACAGCCGCCCCCGGTTCGAGTTCGGGAGGGCACACCATGGGTGGTCAGATTGGCGTCATGCCGTTCCATGCGCGCGGTTCGCTGCAGGGCTTCGTGATCTCCGGGCGCTGGCCGGACTCCACCAAGGAATGGGCACAGGTGCTGGTGCTCGCCGTACGGGTGGCGAGCATGCCGGGGTTGTTGCCGACGTCCACGGTATTCGGGGCGCGGGAGGAACTGCCCGATGATCCGGATCCCGCGATGGTGGGGCTGGTGATCGCGGAGGGCACCGTGCTCGGCTCGGAAGGCCTGCAGCCCGGAATGTTTGCCGGACATGTGCCACCGGCCTTGCTCATGCTGCATCCGCCCCGCGAGACGCAGCCCTCGCTGCCCGAGTGCACCGGTGCGGCCTCGGGCTGCCTGCTGCTGCCGGGGCTGCCGCACCTGGGCCTGGAACATCGGGCGGCGTGGGTGGAGACCGACAGCGACGGGACGGTGACCTCCATGGTTTCGCGGGTCGGGGTGGATCCGATCAGTGATCCCGACACCGCGGTTCTGGCCATGCTGCTGGCCGCGTAAGGGTAACCGAAACCTTCCGGCAGCGTCGCCAAACTTATTGCGCGCATTGCGATTTGGGCGACATTCGTTTGCATGCGCCCGGTTTGCCGGAGTAGAGTGGCCCCGAGCGAAGGGGAGTAGCCCCCAATCACGCCGTCGACATACTGATCCTTTCCCGGGTCCGGCGCGTGGACCGGAGCAATCCGGTGGGCGAGACCTTCGGCCGATACGAACCAAACCGATTACCGGTGCGGTGTCGGCTGAAGCGTCGCCGCATTCAGCCGACAGGCCGGAGACCTGGGAGCTGACATTTCATGATCGCCACGATATTGCTGGGTTTCGGCGTGCTCTTTCTCGCCGAACTGGGTGATAAATCGCAGCTCATGGCACTGACATTCGCACTGCGCTACCGCTGGTGGGTGGTGCTGTCCGGCATCACCGTCGCGAGCGTGCTGGTCAACCTCATCGCCGTCGGCGTCGGGCATTTCGTGGGCGCGGCCCTGCCGACCGGAGTCATCTCACTGCTGGCCGCGGCCACCCTCATCGGCGTCGGCCTGTGGACCCTGCGCGAGACGCTGCCGTCGAATTCCGCCGACGAGGCGGAAGAGGTTGTCGCGCAGCCCAAGTCCCGCAATGCCTTCCTGGTCGTGCTCTCGGCCTTCCTGCTCGCCGAACTCGGCGACCGCACCATGTTCGCCACCATGGCCCTGGCCACCAACAACGGCTGGATCGCGGTGTGGATCGGGTCGGTCGCGGGCATGGTGGCCGCGGGCGGGCTGGCGATCCTGATCGGCGTGACCATCGGCAAGCACATTCCGGAGCGGACCATCGCCGTCTGCTCGGGCCTGCTGTTCCTGTACTTCGGTGCGCTGACCCTGCTCGAGGCCTTCGCCCACGGCCTGGGCACCCCGGTCGCGGCGGTGCTGTCGCTGGCGGCGCCCGCGCTCGCCGGGGCGGTGCTGCTCCTGCTGCGCCGCCGGGTGTCCGCGCCCACGCCGACGTCAGTCGCCGAGCACGGTGTTGCCGAACAGTTCTCCGCTGCGCCGCACGAGGTCCAATAGCGGCTCCCGCAGTTCCCGCAGGCCGTCGAGATCGCCGACCGCGATGCGCGCGGTGACCATGGCGCTCAAGGCCGCCACCAGGGTCTGACAGGCGAAGCGCTGCGGCTCGGTGTCCGCGCCGAGCACGTCGGCGACCATGGCCACGAAGGTCTCCTGCAACTGCGTGCGCCGCGCGATGGCCTCCGGACCGACCGCGTAGACCTCGACGAGAAACAAACGGGCATAAGCGGGTTGGCCCGCCAGCGCCTCCAGGTACGCGCCGAGCAGGCGTTCCATGCGCTCGGTGCGGGTCTCGCCGTCGAACTCCGCGCCGGTGGCGGCGAGGACGCCGGTCAGCATGAGTTCCGCGGCGCGCTCGTAGGCGGCCTCGAAACAGTCCTCCTTGGAACGGAATTGCTCGTAGAAGGTCTCGCGGGAGACCCCGGCCCGCTTGATGACCGCGGCCACCGGCGTTCCGACATAACCGTTCTCGGCCATCGACTCGGCCATGGCGAGCAGGATGCGGTCGCGCTGGGCGGCGACCACGGTCTCGCGGGGCAGGCCGTGGCGGCCGCGAGGGAGTTGGCGAGTTGCCGAATCGGTCATGTGCGGGACTCCGTTGGCCGGTGCGTTCAGGCGAGCTTTCTCATTCTGCGGGGTCGAGCCGGTTGATCGGTGGTGAAGCCCGTCGGTTCGGTGCGGGCGATCTCCAATCCACCGGCCACCCCGCGGCGTAGCGAGTAGTCGACCAGGCGCTGCGCCAGCGGGCGACACCACAGCACCATGCTCACCCAGTACGGCGAGACGATGCGGCGGGAGCGGCGGGCCAGGGCGCGTTCGCAGGCGTCGATGGCCGGACCCAGCGGGGCGATACCGGAAATCGTGGAGCGGCCCAGAATGCTGCGCGCGGCCTCGGTGCCGAAACCGCGGCCGGTCATATCGGTGTCGAGTTCGGCGAAATAGGCCATGCCGACCCGGGCCCCGGTGTGCCGCAGTTCGATTCGCAGGGTGTCGCCCAGCGCCTCGACCGCGGCCTTCGACGCGCTGTAGGCCCCGGCCAGGGGTAGGTGGATGGCGGCGGCCAGCGAGGAGACGATCAGGACATAGCCGTCGGGGTGCGCGATATGGGGTCCGGCGGCGCGCAGCGTGTAGTAGACGCCGAGGACATTCACCGCGAGGGTTTCCTCGAGCACCGTCGGGTCGCCGCCGACCAGCGAGAGCTGCCGCGCGATGCCGGCATTGCAGACCACGGCGTCCAGGCCGCCCAGTTCCGCGGTGAGGGAGTTGACCACCCGGTCGACCTGGGCCGGGTCACCGATGTCGCAGTAGCGCCAGGGCGCGTCGCCACAGTCGGCCGCGACCTGCGACAGCAGCGACTCCTCGATGCCGAGCAGCGCCACCCGCGCGCCGTGCTGATGCAACTGACGAGCCAAGGCGGCGCCGATGCCCCTCGCCGCGCCGGTGATCAGGATGCGTTTACCGGCCACACGCGCATTCATGTATGCGAAACTACCACTTAGACGAACACCGATGTTCGTAAATCTTGCGAGGAAGCTCGCCAACCCGCCACGCCTTGCGAACTGCACAACCGTGGATTCGCCGAGGCAGCAGGTTGCCGGGGTGCGAATCGCCCAAACCTGACCCCGCGCGGGGCGTGCGCCCGGCCCCGCTATCGTGCCTATTGACGGAGGGCCAGTGAGAGGGCCTTCCACCGTCGAGAGGATCATTCACCGTGGAGATTTCGGGCTCCGCCGCCATTGTCACCGGAGGTGCGTCCGGGCTGGGTGCGGCCACCGCCAAGCGCTTCGCCGACGCGGGCGCGACCGTGTTCGGCCTGGATCTGGCTCAGTCCATCGAGCGCGCGGGCGACAGCGTCCCCGCCGGTGTCACCCTGATCCCGACCGACGTCACCAGCGGTGACGAGGTGGCCGCCGCCGTCGCCAAGGTCGTGGAATCCGGTGTGCCGCTGCGCATCGTCGTCAACTGCGCCGGTGTGGGCTGGGCGGGACGCATCCTGTCCAAGAACGGCCCGCACGATCTGGAGCTGTTCCGCACGGTGATCACCGTGAACCTGCTCGGCTCCTTCAATGTCATGCGCCTGGCCGCCGACGCCATCGCCAAGACCGATCCGGTCGACGAGTACGGCTCGCGCGGCGTCATCATCAACACCGCCTCCGTCGCGGCGTTCGAGGGCCAGATCGGGCAGATCGCCTACTCCGCTTCCAAGGGCGGCGTCGCGGGCATGACCATCCCGGCTGCGCGTGACCTGGCGCAGTTCGGCATTCGCGTGAACACCATCGCGCCCGGCATCATCGACACCCCGATGCTGGCCGGTGTCACCGAGGAGTACCGCAAGGGTCTCGAGTCCGGCGTGCCGTTCCCGTCGCGCCTGGGCCGCCCGGACGAGTACGCGCAGCTCGCGCAGTACATCACCGAGCACGACTACCTCAACGGCGAGACCATCCGCATGGACGGCGCGCTGCGCATGGCTCCGCGCTAACCCGCATAAAACAGACAAGGCCCGCACCGGAATCCGGTGCGGGCCTTGTGTTTAGGCTTTGAGGCTCGGAGCCTCAGCAACTCACCTTAGTGAGGACGGACCGCAGCAGCCTGCGGGCCCTTCTTGCCCTCGGTGATCTCGAAGGAGACCGCCTGGCCTTCCTCGAGCTGACGGTAGCCGTTGCCCTCGATCTCCGAGTAGTGGACGAAAACGTCGGGGCCGTCTTCGCGGGCGATGAAGCCGTAGCCCTTCTCCGCGTTGAACCACTTGACGGTGCCCTGAACCATTACCTTCTCCTGACGAGGTGTTTCTTTTAATGCGTGGGCGCCGCGGCAGCGGAACCCGGGTCGATCAGAAGGCGGCTTGCAACTTGACTGGCAAGGTGAAGCAACGCCCGCACACTGTTCCGCGCGAGCATGTTGAACACGAACACGAAAACTTACGACCAAGACGTACAACGTACGCGCTCGCGTGAAGTTCCCGAAATTGCCAGAGGATGCCGATCGTCACATTTGCGCCAAACCGGGCATGACCGATTCCCGCTCGCTATAGGTCGGGCTCCTGCGGCTTTGCCACAGGAGCCCGATCCGAGCACATCCGTCAGAGCGTGCGGGTCAACCGATCGGCCAGGATTCGCGCGAAGTGCGCGGGATCCTTCAGCTCGCCGCCCTCGGCGAGAACCGCGGTGCCGTAGAGCAATTCGGCGGTCTCGGTGAGCGCCTCGGGCTTCTCGGCCTCGTCCTCGACCGCCGCGTACGCGTCCCGCAGGCCGGTGACCAGCGGGTGCGAGGGGTTCAGTTCGAGGATGCGCTTGCTGTGCGGAAGCTCCTGGCCGGAGGCGCGGTACATGCGCTCCAGCATGGGAGTGAAATCGAACACATCACCCACGATGCAGGCCGGGGAGGTGGTCAGCCGGTTGGTCAGGCGCACCTCCTTCACGTCCGCGTCGAGGGTCTGCTGCAGCCAGGTCAGGACATCGGAGAAGTCCTTCTCCTGCTGTTCGCGCAGCTGCTCGGAGGCCTTCTTCTCGTCCTCGGTCTCCAGGTCCACCTCGCCCTTGGCGATGGAAACGATGGGCTTGCCCTCGAACTCGGTCACCGAGCCGACCCACATTTCGTCGACCGGATCGGTCAGCACCAGCACCTCGAGACCCTTGGCCTGGAACGCCTCGATGTGCGGGGAGTTCTCGATCTGCGCCCGGGTCTCGCCGGTCATGTAGTAGATGGCCGACTGGGTTTCGGGCATGCGCTCGACGTAGTCGGCCAGCGAGGTCAGCTCGGTCTCGGAGTGCGTGGAGGCGAAAGACGAGACGCCCAGGATGGTTTCGCGGTTGTCGGCATCCGACAGCAGGCCCTCCTTGAGGACCCGGCCGAATTCCTTCCAGAACTCCTGGTACTTGGTCTTGTCCTCGGCGTTGCGCAGGTCCTTGACCGTGGACAGCACCTTCTTGACCAGGCGCTTGCGGATCATCTGGATCTGGCGGTCCTGCTGCAGGATCTCGCGGGAGACATTGAGCGACAGGTCCTGCGCGTCCACCACGCCCTTGACGAAGCGCAGGTACTCCGGCATCAGCTCTTCGCAGTTGTCCATGATGAACACCCGGCGCACGTAGAGCTGCACGCCGCGCTTGTGCTCACGGGTGAACAGGTCGAAGGGCGCGTGCGACGGAATGAACAGCAGCGCCTGGTATTCGAAGGTGCCCTCGGCCTTCATCGGGATGATCTCGAGCGGATCGTCCCAGGCGTGGGCGACGTGCTTGTAGAACTCGGTGTACTCCTCGTCGGAGACCTCGCTGCGCGGACGCGTCCACAGCGCCTTCTGCGAGTTCAGGGTCTGGGTCTCGATCAGGGTCTTCTCGGTCTTGTCCTCGCCCTCGCCGTCCATGACGGTGCGCTCGACATCCATGCGGATGGGCCAGGCGATGAAATCCGAGTACTTCTTGACGATTTCGCGGAGCTTCCACTCCTGCGTGTAGTCGAAGAGGTGGTCCTCGTCGTCGGAGGGCTTGAGGTGCAACGACACCGAGGTGCCCTGCGGGGCGTCGGCCAGCTCCTCGATCGAGTAGGTCGGCGAGCCCGCCTCGGATTCCCAACGGGTGCCGGTGGTCTCGCCCGCCTTGCGGGTGGTCAGGGTGACCTTGTCGGCCACCATGAAGGTCGAGTAGAAGCCGATGCCGAACTGGCCGATCAGCTCCTCGGCCTGCTGATCGTCCGGCTTGGCCTCCAGCAGCTGCTTGCGCAGCGCGGCGGTGCCCGACTTGGCGAGCGTGCCGATCAGATCCACCACCTCGGCGCGTGACATGCCGATGCCGTTGTCGCGCACGGTGAGTACGCGATTGTCGCGATCGACCTCGAGCTCGATGTGCAGATCGGAGGTGTCGGCTCGCAGGTCCTTGTCGCGGAAGGTCTCCAGGCGCAGCTTGTCCAGCGCGTCGGAGGCATTCGAGATCAGCTCCCGCAGGAAGGTGTCCTTGTTCGAATACACCGAGTGAATCATCAGCTCCAGCAGCTGATGGGTCTCGGCCTGAAACTCCAGGTGTTCGATGTGTTCGGTCACGACGCGATATTACGACGGGAGAAGTCGGCGATGGAGGGAACCTCCGCGTCGGCCCGATCGGTCATCCAGTCCCGCAGCACCTTCGTGGCCTGCACATCGTCCTCGTTGTACTCGAGAATGCGGGTGCGCTGGGACAGGTCCGGTTCGCCGCCCTCGTAGGCGACGGCCAGGCGGTACCAGGCCATCGAGGCCTCGCCCCCGGCCTCGGCGTCGCGCCAGTGGAATCCGGCGACCGGCGCGATCTTCTTGAGGCCCTTGCCGTTCGGGCAGATGAACTGCTCGGACACCGCCTGGAACATGTCGACCCACTGCGGGCCGTCCACGAACTGCTGGATCTCGCGCTCGATGGGAATGCCGGGGCGGCCCGCGAAGCGGCGCGCCGACTCGTAGAGCCACTTGTCCTCGGCGGTGCGCGAATAGCAGTAGGCGGCAAAGGTTTTGCCGTCCACCGCGGCCTGGGCGCGCACGCTCATCAGCCAGGCCCAGAACTCGGCGAAGGAGCGGCCCTCGTCCTCGGTGGGCAGCGGATCCCAGGTGACGAACGGGCGGTAGACGCCGTCGAGCAGGGTGCCCCACAGGTAGGCGCCGTGCTCCTGGTAGCTCTCCAGGTCCACGTCCACCTCGACGTCGGCGCGGGTGACGCGCACCCGCTCGACCCGGCGGACCAGCGGCGCGCCGGTGGCCCAGGCGCGGGCGGTGACCACCGTCTCGGTGAACGGCTCGTACTGCCAGTCGTCGGGCTCGTCGCCGCTCCAGGCGGCCAGATCGTCGATGGTCTCGACGCCGTGGCGGCGCAGCACCTCGGCGCGCGAACCCGGCGCCACCAGGCTCACATCACGATGCTCGGCCAGCCACTGCTCGCAGCTGCGGCCGCCCTCCTCGGGCGCCCGGCTCCACCACGGGCACTGGCGGCACTCGGGGACTTTCGAAGGGACGGTGGGCAGTTCGCCGCGCACCACCGCGATGCGGTCGGCGTAGCGGACGTCGTAGTCGTCCAGGATCGGGCCCAGGTCGTGTACCAGGATGCGGTCGAAGTGGTAGCCGATCGCGCCGCCCACCAGGGCCGGACTGGCCAGGCCGTGGCGCTGCAGCATGCGGTAGAGGTGGGCCAGGCGCTGCTGGTCGCGCGGCTGCGGGCGGGTGCGAACGTGCCTGTCCGGGCGCGGATTCCAGGCGAACAGCTCGCTGGTGGTCGGGTGGTAGTCGGCCGGGTCGGGCTGGCGCGGATCACTCACCTTGTGGTTGACCACGATGACCGGGATGTAGCCGCCGCGATCGGCATCGCGCCAAAGGATTTCGCAGCCGCCGCGGCGGCCGGTGTCGGGCTCCTGCGGCAGCAGCCCGCCCCAGATCCGTTCCGCCCCCGACTCCATGGCGGCCATGGTGGCCGCGGCCCGCAGGTGCGCGGGCTGCTGTGGATCGATGACCGTCCAGAGCTCGGGCGCCGCGCCGACCAGCGTGTCCCGCACATGCAGACGATGCGCCGCGGCGGCCTCCCGCCGCTGCTGCACGCCGGCATCTTCGGCAACACCGGTCAACACGCCCGGATGGCTGGCGTCCAGATGAAGCCTGTGCCGACATCCGATCAGCGACCGTGCGTCCAAGAACGCAGCCCGCTCGCCATGGTCACCGATGCCCGAATACACGCCAGCCAGTATGGCCTCCACCCCCGACATTCCTACGAACTGGCACCGAAACCGCACGGCGCTCGCTGCGCGCCGACCCCACCCGTTAGGGTGATTCGCAAACTGTGTTTCATGGGCGGACAGGCAATTCCCCCGGCCCTGTGCTGCCATGGCGAACCAGCATGACGGAGGCCATCTATGGGGTTGTTCGGCAAGCGCAAGAAGCGGGTCAGCCGCCGGGCCGAGGCGAAAGCCCTCAAGCACAAGGCCGGTATCGAGGCCAAGCTCGGGGCGCGCAACGAGCGCAAGAGGAATCGCGCCGAGATGCGCACGCAGAAGCAGGTCGCGAAGGCGGAGATCGCCAAGCTGCAGGCCGAGGAGAAGGCGGCCAACAAGCTGGCCGCCCGCGCCGAACGGGATCCGTTCAGCGCCGCCTCGATCCGCAAGTACCTGGGCGTGGCGCGCATCCTGGTGCCGGTGCTGGCGCCGCTGGCCTACCGCGGCGCGACCTTCGTGCGCGGGCAGCTCGACAATCGTCGCGCCCAGCAGCTGGGCGTCGGGCTCGATCAGCTCGGCGAGTTCGCGGGCCCCGGCGCGAAGCTGCAGGCCCGCATCGCGAGCGCGGAATCCACGCTCGCCGAGATCGAGGCGAAGCACTCCGACGCCGAGACCAAGAAGTTCGTGACCGCGAGCCGCGACCGCCTGGACAGCCTGTCCGCGGCCGTGCGCACCGCGGCCCAGATGCCGGTGCAGCGCCGCCGCGCCGTGCATGCCTCCATCTCCAACGAGCTCTCCGGCCTCGAGGCCGACGTGCTCGCGCGCCTCGGCGTGAAGTGAACTGAGCAACCCATGAACCCGATGCGCGGCGGACTCGCGGGAGTCGCCCTGGCGGCCCTGGGGGTCGGCGCGCACGGGTTCGCGGGCGGCGGCTATCCCGGCTCCTCGGGGCTGATGATGCTGGTGCTGGTGACGGCCGCGCTGGGCGCGCTGGCCGCCGCCCTCCGGCCGCGCGCCGCCCTGCCCGTCCTCATGGTGGCGGGCCAGCCGCTGTGCCATCTCGCCCTGAGCGGGCTGGTGCAACACGGACATGCCGCGCACGCAATGGAATTCGCGGACCACGGCCCGATGGTGGCCGCGCACACGATCGCGGCGGTGGGCTGCGCCTTCCTGATCCTGATCGCCGAGCGGCTGTACGGACTGATCTCGCGGACGGTCCGGGTGGTGTCCTCCCGGCCCCGAGCCGCAGCGACGCGGGCCGCGTATCCGCGCCGACCGCGCTCGACCCCGACCCCGAAAACCCTTCTCGCACTGGGCGCGAGCGGACCACGCGCGCCACCGGTTACGGCGTAACCCCGCCCCCCTAACTCCCCGTAACCATTGTCAGAGAAGGCAATCCCGTCATGAACACCTCTCTTTCGCGTGCCCTCGTCACGTCCGCCGCCGCCTCCGGCCTGCTGCTGGCCGGCGCGGGCGTCGCGTCCGCGCACGTGGTCGTGGACGCCCCCGGCGCCACCCAGGGCGGCTATGCCGTCGCCACCTTCCGGGTGCCGGACGAGTCCGACACCGCCGCCACCACCAAACTCACCATCGCCCTGCCGAATCTGAAGAGCGCGCGCACCGAGCCGATCCCGGGCTGGACCGCCAAGCTCGAGAAGAACGCCCAGAACGAGTTCGTCTCGGTCACCTGGACCGCCGATCCCGGCAACGCGGGCATCGCACCCGGGCAGTTCCAGCGCTTCGCCGTCTCGATGGGCAAGCTGCCCAGCCAGGCGAAGGTCAGCTTCAACGCCACCCAGACCTACAGCGACGGCAAGGTCGTCGAGTGGAACCAGCCGATGAACGGCGACGGCTCCGAGCCCGAGCACCCCGCGCCCACGCTCACCCTGGCCAAGAGCACCGGCGGCGATGACGACGCGGTCGCCGCCGACGCGGACAAGAGCGACAAGGGCACCGACGACACCGCCCGCTGGCTCGGCGGCATCGGCCTGGCGCTGGGCGCGCTGGGTGCGGCCCTCGGCCTGGGCAGCGTCCTGCGGGGACGGAAGTCATGAGCCGCAAGCTGCTGGCCGGTCTGGTGACCGGCCTGCTGGTCACCGGATTCGCGCTGCTGGGCGGCGGTGTCGCGAACGCGCACTCCGCGCCCATCGGATCCAGCCCGGACAACGGCGCGCAGATCGACGCCTCGCCCGGCACGGTGAGCATCACCTTCAACGAGAACCTGCAGCCCGCCTACCCGTCCATGACGGTCACCGGGCCGGACAAGAACCTCTGGTCCAAGGGGCAGCCGAAGGTGGACGGGCCGACCATCAGCATCGAGGTCGGCGAGCTGGGCCCGGTCGGCGAGTACACCATCGCCTACCGCGTCACCTCCGCCGACGGCCACCCCGTCAGCGGCAAGCGCACCTTCACACTCACCAAGCCCGGCAATGGAACTCCCGGACCCAAGTCCGACTCGACCGCCAAGTCCGGCGGCTCCGACGACGGCGGCGTCCCGCTGTGGGTGTTCGTCGTGGGCGCGATCGTGCTGTTCGGCGGCGGCCTGGCCTTCGCCCTGTTCGGCGGACGGGGTAAGAAGCGTCCGTGAATCGGCCCGACCGCACCGATCGCCGCGGCCGCGCGATGACCGGTAGCAAATCTCCGAAATGGCTACTGCTGCTGGTCATCCCGGTCGCCTGGGACGGTGCGGCGCTGGCCTGGCTGCTCGCCTCCGGCGATCCGGTCCAGGCCGAGGCGCCGGTGCGGGTGCTGGCCGACTGCGCGGGCGCGACCGTGCTCGGGCTGGCCGCGCTGCCGCGGCTGTCGGACCGGCTGAGCCCGCGCTGGCGGCTGCTCACCATCATCGCCGCGGTCTGGGCGGCAATGGAATTCGCCGTGCTGGTGCTGGAAGCCGCCGAGGTGCAGGGGATTCCGGCGCGGCAGCTGAGCGCCGCGCAGTTCGGCGACTACCTCACGCACGTGAGCGGCGGGCAGATCGGTATCGCGCTGCTCGTTGGCAGCGGCGCGGTCGCGGTGTACAGCGCCTTCGGTTTCCGGAATCCGGAGCGCGTCACCGCGGATCTGGTGCTGGTGTTCACGGCCGTCACGCTGGCGCTGCGGCCGATCACCGGGCACATGTCGCAGCAGACGCTGGGCTCGGTGCTGGCGGCGGTGCACGCGCTGGCCGCCGCGGCCTGGTTCGGGATGCTGCTGGCGCTGGCGCTGACCGTGCGCACCCGGGGCGAGTGGGCGGTGCTGCTGCCGCGGTATTCGAATTGGGCGCTGCCGCTGGTGATCACGGTGACCGTCACCGGGGTGATCAACGGGCTGATCCGGATCGGCGGGCTGACGCCGCTGCTGACCAGCGGCTACGGGCGCATCCTGGTGGCGAAGACGGTGCTGGTGTGCGTGCTGCTGGCCATGGGGTGGTGGTGGCGGCGCACCTGGGTGCCGAAGGTCGCCGATCACCGCATGGACGCCGACGCCTCGCTGCGGCGCGCGATCGTGGAGGTGCTGGTGATGGCGCTGGTGTTCGGGCTGGCCGGAACACTGGCCGTCACCGCGTGATAGATGGCGTGCATCACAAGATCTGCGGGTCAAACTGCAACAAGTTACTGTGGCCCGCATGACCGAAGTCAAGATCGTCGCGGACTGCGCCGCCTCGGCCGAATCGGCCTTCGCCTATGTCAACGATTACCGGCACCTGCCCAAGTTCATCAATGAGATCAGCGCCTTCACCCCGCTGACCGAACAGGTCGAGGGCGTGGACGCCACCTTCGACGGCACCATTCAGCTCGGCCCGATCACGCTGCACTCCACCATCAAGATCGTGCGGCACGAGCCCGGCTACGCCATCGCGGTGAAGTCCATCAAGGGATTCGAGATCGAATCCACCTTCCTCTTCCACGACAAGGGCGAGGAAGCCTGCACCATCGACGCCATCGTCGACTACCGGGTGCCGGGCGGCCTCGCGGGCAAGATCCTCGGCAAGACCATCGAGCCCTTCGTGAAACTCGCGGTGAAGAGCTCGACCCACAACCTGGTCACCCAGGTCGCCGAATTCCACACCGCCAACGCCTGATCACCCGGGGTCGCCAAAGCCGCCGACCCCCCGCGGTTGTTCCGCACTCCCCCACCGGGGATCCTGGGCACATGCCCGAACGCACCACTCCGACTCCGCCGCAGCGACTCGGCTACATCTGCGGCCGAACGCTTCCGCCGTCGATGTCGGACTGGGTGCTGAACGATCTGACCGGTCCCGGCGCTACTCGCCGCTATCTGCTGCGGATTCTGATTCCGATCATTCCGGTGCTTTGTCTGTTCCTGTTGATTCCCGGGCCGCTCTGGATGGGCCTGGCCATGATGGCGCTGCTGTATCTGCCGCTGATCTATTTCACGGTCGCGCTCACCTACGTCTTCCGCCGCAACAAGCTCATCAAGCACGGCTTCGATCCCGCACTGGCCGATGCCGATCGCCGCGCCCGCGAGGCCGCCGACCGCGCCGCCTACGAACAGCGCCACGGCCGCGCCTGATTCGTGTGTCCCCTGTCTCGATTCGAGTTCGGCGGCGGGGCGGAGGAATACGCTCGATTCCAGAGTTATTCGGCTTCGGGTTCGATGGAGAACCAGATGGAACCACACTGGGCGGGCGGGTATTTCCTCGCGAGTGACGCCGATCGGGACCGCGCGATCGAGACGCTGAACCAGAATTTTCGGGCCGGGCGGCTCACCGTCGAGGAGCTGTCGGAGCGAATAGGCCGGGCCCTGAACTCACGGACCTGTGCGGAACTCGATGTGGTCATGACCGGATTGCCATGGCAGCGCGCCGGTTTGCCCGGGTATCCGTCGTACTACACGCCCGCCGCGCCGCGCTCCAAGGGGATGGGGATCACCGCGTTCGTGCTCGCGGTGTTCGGCTTCATCTGCGGCCTGACCGCGGTGCCCGCCGTGATCCTCGGATTGGTGGCGCTGACCGTCGACGCGGAGCGCCGCGAGGACAAGGGTTTCGCCATCGCCGGGCTAGCGGTGGGCCTGATGTGGCTGACGATCTTCGGCTGGGTCTTCCTCCCTTGAGCGCCTGATTATTTCGAGACCGCTCGCTCGAACGCGCGCAGATCCGCCTCGGTCTGGCGGAACAGCCAATAGTCACCGAGGAAACCCAGCACGCCCAGGACGCAGAGACCGTAGATCGGAATCAGGACCAGCGAAACCTCTTCGGCGTTCAGAAAGATCAGGCTGGAGATCACCCCCACCAGCGGAATCGCCACCGCCACCGCGAGATAACGCGTGCAGCGCCGGCTCAGGGCGCGCAGCGCATCCCGATCCCGCGCGGTCTCACCGTGGGTGAGCAGCCGCGGATAGAAGCACCGCACCACGAAGAAGGTCACCACGAAGAACGGGTAGGCGACCGAGATCGCCCCCGAAACCAGCATTGTCGCTACGAGATTCACGAGATGCCCCGGCGGCAGGCCGGTGAACACCACTAGGCCGATGGCCGATACCGCAGCGGCGAGTACCCACCAGGCGAAGGCAACCATGGCCACCCGGTCGCCGTCGATCAGCGTGTCCCGGCGGGCGCGGGACAGCGCCACCGGATCGTAGACCCGGCCACGCCGCAGGCCGCGCCACACGATGAACGCGCGTCTGCACAGGTAGTTGGTGACCGCGACGGCCGCCGGAGTCGCGGTCAGCGCCAGGACATTTCCGATCACCTGCAGCCGCAACCGCTCCCCCGGCGAGAACCAGAGCGCCCACAGTCCGTGATTGTGCAGGTTCACATAGGCCATGCCGAGCAGGTCGCCGAGGAAGGTGGCCAGCGTGATCAGCGCCAGCAGCGACCACGGGCCGACCCGGGCCCGCCAGCTGTTGGCGGGCGGATCGACCAGGTCGCGGGCGCGCTGATCCAGGCACAGCTCCAGCTGCTGGGCCAGCGCCGCACCGGTGGGCCAGCGGTCCTCGCGGTCGGGCGCAAGGCATTTCAGCAGGACGCGCCGCAGCGTGGCCGGGCAGTCGGGCGGCAGCTCCGCGGTGAAGCGCGGCTCGATGGCGTGGCTGCGCAGCCGCAGCATGCGCTCCAGCGAGGACTCCGAATCGCCCGCGCGGTTCTCGTCGTCGAAGGGACGGCGGCCGGTGAGCAGTTCCCACAGCACCACGCCGAGTGCGTAGATATCGCTGCGCCCGTCCAGATCCTCGGCGGTGCGGGGCAATTGGGGATGACAGGCCGCCAGCTGTTCGGGCGACATGTACGCGAGCGAGCCGCCGAAATAGGCCAGCGGGCTGGTGCCCGCCACGTGCAGGCTGAAACTGATGTTGAAATCCGCGAGCTTCGGGCTGCCGTCGGCGGTGAGCAGGACATTGGCGGGCTTGATATCCCGGTGCAGGACGCCGTTGTCGGCGGCGTAGTCGAGGGCGCGGGCCAGCCGCGCGCCCAGCCAGGCCACCGTCTCGGGCCAGCTGCGTTCCGGCATGGCGGCGCGGGCGGGCGATTCGCCGGGCACCAGGCCGCCCTTGTCGCGCATGGCCGAATCGACCGCCTCCAGCAGCAGCCCGCCGTCCCGCTCCTCGGCCGGACGAGAACGCACCAGCGCCAGCACCTTCGACAGCGTGCCGCCCGGAAGGTACTGCATGTAGAGCAGTTTCAGCTCCCGCTCGGCCAGCAGCCGCTGATCGAAGACGCGCACGATGTGCTCGTGGTCCAGCTGGGCCAGGGTCTCGGATTCGGTGCCGTGGTTCTGCGAGATCTTCACCGCGACCAGGCGCTGCATGGACCGCTGCCGGGCCAGGAACACCCGGGCGAACGCGCCGCTGCCCAGTTCCACCAGCAGATCGAAATCGTCCACCCGATCGCCGACCTCGATGCCCTCCAGCGCGTGCTGGGCCTGCGGCCGGGCCAGCAGGGTGCTGCGGTAGTCGCGTTCGGCCCAGTCGGCGAATTCGGTGGCGGCGGCCTCGGTCGGATAGCAGCTGACGTCGAGGGCGACGCCGGAGCGGCGCAGCGCGTGGAACTCCTCGTAGGCCAGGTCCGGCGGCAGGGGCCCGGAACGCAATTCGTCGAATTCGGCGCGGTATTCGGCCAGGCGCTTGGGGAAGTCGTAGCGGATCCAGCGGTACTCCAGATCCACCTTGATCAGCTCGATGAGCGTCAGCCGCCGCAATTCCGGTGCGCGCGGCAGGAATTCGGTCAATCGCGGCGGTGCGCCGGCCGCCTCCCAGGCGGCCGTGAAGCGCGCGATCGCCGACGCCAGCAGGGTGCGGGTCTCGTCGACGGCACCCGAGTCGATCGCCGGTTCCACCTTCATTGCCTCCCCCGACCTGGACTCCCCGGGTGCCGCCAGTATGCGCCCGCGAATCCGACTGCTCGGTTGATTCGCTCTTGTGAGTAGATCGCCGAGCAAGCGCGGAGCGCATCGCGGACCACTAGAGTCGCGGTATGAGTGAGCAGTTTCCGGAACGGATCTGGGGTTCCCGCACCAATTTCCTGTCCCGCCTGGCCAGTCCGTTCGCCGCCACCAAGCTCGGCTCGCTGGTCATCCGCAAGCTGACCCCGCTGGACCGCAAGGTGCTCGAGCGCACCGCCGGCAAGTACACCGTGCTCGGCCCGATCGGCGCGCCCGTCATCCTGCTCACCACCGTCGGGCGCAAGTCCGGGGAGCCGCGCACCACCCCGCTGCTCTACGTCCACGACGGGGACACGCTCTACGTCATCGGCTCCAATTTCGGCCAGGCGCACCATCCCGCGTGGACCGGGAACCTGCTCGCGAATCCGGCCGCCGAGGTCGCCATTGCCGGGCAACACATTCCGGTCACCGCCACCCTGGTCACCGACGAGGAGCGCAAGCGGGCGATCTTCGAGCGCTTCGAGGAAACCACCGAGGCGTACACCGCCTACCGCAACCGCACCGCCCGTGACTTGCGGATTTTCGCCCTGACAAGATAGATCACGTGACCGAATCCGCAGATACCATCGCCACTGCCGACCTGGCCGACGAGATCGGCCCCGAGATCCGCAGCTGCGACACCCAGTTCATTCAGTTCGGCGGCCGCCAGGCGTTTTCCGGCCGCATCGTGACCATCAAGACCTTCCAGGACAACCTGCTGGTCAAGCAGACCCTCGGTGAGCCCGGCGAGGGCCGGGTGCTGGTCGTGGACGGCGGCGGCAGCGTGCACACCGCGCTGGTCGGCGACATCATCGCGGGCCGCGGCGTGGACAACGGCTGGTCCGGCGTCGTCATCAACGGCGCGGTGCGCGACTCCGCCATGCTGCGCACCATGGACATCGGCATCAAGGCGCTGGGCACCAACCCGCGCAAGAGCACCCAGCAGGAGGGGAACGCCGAGCGCGACGTCGTCGTCGAATTCGGCGGCGTCAGCTTCGTTCCCGGCGACATGCTCTACAGCGACCACGACGGTGTCGTCGTTCGCACCGAGGCCTGAGCCAACTCCCGGGAAGTTCTCAGCGGCTGCGGGCCCCGAACCCCGAGAATGGGAAACCGTGTGCCTTCAGCCGCTGGTGACCCGTGCCTTGTGCCCGGCCAACGCCACCACATCCCCGGCGTGTAGCTGCCGCCCGCGGCGCAGCTCCACCTCGTCGTTGACACGTACCAGGCCCTGGGCGATAACCGTCTTGGCTTCCGAACCGGAATCGATGAGGTTCGCCAGCTTCAGGAACTGGCCGAGTCGAATGACATCGTCCTCGATCGGGACATCGACTGGATCCGACATGGGGTACATCCTTACCCGCGGCCGCCGCGAGACCAAACCCCGCCCCCACATGCCGCGCCGACCGGGCGGCCACGAGACACGAAGCGGGTTCTGAGTGCACATGGGCACGGGCAACATTCACACTGATGCGGTGACTTCGACGCAGGACCGGCCGCACCACGACTCCGACCAGAGGCCGGAGCCGCGGTCACCGGAGGTGCCGCACCGCGGGCACGGCCGATTGCGCGAGGTCCCGCACATCGCCGGCACCGCGCTCGGCGTGTTCTCGGTCCTCTGCTTCGCCTGGAGCATCTCCCCCGGCCTACGCTTCCTGACCTCGCACCTACGTCGCTTCATCGACACCTACTACTTCGACGCCCCCGACACCTCGCTGGTGTGGGCGCTGGTCGTGGGCCTGCTCGCGGGCGCGACCGCCAGCCGCAAACGCATCGCCTGGTGGCTGCTGGTCGGCTACATGGCCGCCTACACGCTCGCCAACGCCCTGGATTTCGCCGCCGAGGGCGATGTCAACGCGCTGGTCGCGATGATCATCCACGTCGTGGTGATCGGCGTGCTCATCGCCTCCTGGTCGGAGTTCTACACCCACGTGCAGAGCGGCGCGGTGTGGCGGGCGCTGGGCGTGCTGGCGGGCGGGCTCGCGCTGGGCTGCCTGGTCGGCTGGGGACTGGTCGAACTGTTCCCCGGCACCCTGCCCGATCACACCGAACGCGCGCTGTGGGCGGTGTCCCGGGTGACCGGCGCGATCCTGGTGTCCAACGAGGACTTCGACGGGCATCCGCCGCATCCGGTGAACCTGCTGCTCGGCCTGTTCGGCGCCATCGCGCTGCTGGCCGCGGTGATCACGCTGTTCCGTTCGCAGCGCTCCTCCAACGCGCTCACCGGACTCGACGAATCCGCGCTGCGCGGGCTGCTGGAACGCTCCGATGTCGAGGATTCGCTGGGCTACTTCGCCACCCGCCGCGACAAGGCGGTCGTCTTCGCCCCCAGCGGCAAGGCCGCCGTCACCTACCGCGTGGAACTCGGCGTCTGCCTGGCCTCGGGCGATCCCATCGGCTGCAAGGAGGCCTGGGGGCAGGCCATCGACGCCTGGCTGGAGCTGGCCGACCAATACGGTTGGGCCCCGGCCGTAATGGGCGCGAGCGAGCTCGGCGCCACCGCCTACCGCCGGGCCGGGCTCTCCGCGCTGCGCCTGGGCGACGAGGCGATTCTCGAGACCCGCAGCTTCTCCCTGGCCGGGCCGGACATGAAGCAGGTCCGGCAGGCCGCCAACCGACTCAGCAAGCAGGGCATCACCGTTCGCGTGCGGCGGCACAAGGAGATCTCGGCCGAGGAGATGCAGGACGTCATGCGCCGCGCCGCCGCCTGGCGCGACACCGAGACCGAACGCGGCTTCTCCATGGCGCTGGACCGGCTCGGCGATCCGCTCGACGGCGACTGCCTGCTGGTCGAGGCCGTCGCCCCGAACGGGGCCGTGCTCGGCATGCTGTCGCTGGTCCCGTGGGGCCGCACCGGCGTCTCGCTGGACCTCATGCGCCGCGACCGCACCGGCCCCAACGGGCTGATGGAACTCATGATCTCGCGGCTGGCCCTGAACTCCGAGCAGTACGGCATCACCCGAATCTCGTTGAACTTCGCGGTCTTCCGCGCGGTCTTCGAGGAGGGCGGCCGCATCGGCGCGGGCCCGGTGCTGCGCATGTGGCGCGGCGTGCTCATGTTCTTCTCGCGCTGGTACCAGCTCGAGGCGCTCTACCGCTCCAACGTGAAGTACCAGCCCGAATGGGTGCCGCGGTTCTCGCTCTTCGAGGAGCGCCGCCACCTGCTGCGGGTGGCCGTGGCCAGTGCGCTGGCCGAGGGCTTCCTGCCCCGCCTCGGCCGCGATCCCGACGCCTCCGCGCACACCGGTCTGCGACCGTCGGTGCCGCCCACCATGACCGGGCTGCACGCCGACGGCAGCGCACCCGACCTGCCGCCCGAGGACCTCGAGGAGAACGGCCCGCGCCGCCCCGAACAGGTCCGGGTGCGCATGGACAAGCTGGCCAAACTGCAGGAATCCGGCGTCGAGGCCTATCCGGTCGCCTACCCGCCCACCCACACCGTGGCCGCCGCGCGCAACTGCCCGCAGGGCACCACCGTGCGAGTCTGCGGGCGGCTCTTGCGGATTCGCGACTACGGCGGCGTCATCTTCGCCGTGCTGCGCGACTGGTCCGGCGACATCCAGCTGCTCATCGACCGCGGCCGCGTCGGCCCCGAGCGGAGCCAGGCCTTCACCGAATACTTCGACCTCGGCGACCTCATCGAGGTGAGCGGGCAGATCGGCCGCAGCCGCCGCGGCGAACTGTCACTGCTGGCGCAGGACTGGCGAATGATCGGCAAGTGCCTGCACCCGCTGCCGGACAAGTGGAAGGGCCTGTCCGATCCGGAAGCCCGAGTGCGGCAACGCTACGTCGACATGGCCATCAACGCCGACGTCCGCGAGGTGATGGCCAAGCGCAGCGCCGTGGTGCGCTCACTGCGCGACACCCTGCACGGCTGGGGCTTCCTGGAGGTCGAGACCCCGGTGCTGCAGCAGGTGCACGGCGGCGCCAACGCCACCCCGTTCACCACCCACATCAACGCCTACGACCTCGACCTGTACCTGCGCATCGCTCCCGAGCTGTACCTCAAGCGGCTGTGCGTGGGCGGCATGGAGAAGGTCTTCGAACTCGGCCGCGTCTTCCGCAACGAGGGCGTGGACTACAGCCACAATCCCGAGTTCACCATCCTGGAAGCCTATGAGGCGCACAGCGATTACGAGCGCATGATGCACGCCTGCCGCCAGCTCATCCAGGAGGCCGCCCTCGCCGCCAACGGCAAGATGGTCGCGCTGCGGCCCGGCGACGACGGCGCGCTCACCGAGGTCGACATCTCCGGCGACTGGCCGGTCAAGACCGTGCACGGGGCCGTCTCCGACGCCATCGGCGAGACCATCACCCCCCAGACCGACGCCGAACGGCTGCGGCTGCTCTGCGAGAAGGCGGGCGTGCCCTTCCAATTGGGCTGGGACGCCGGGCAACTCGTGCTCGAGATGTACGAGCACCTGGTGGAATCGGCCACCCAGGAGCCCACCTTCTACATCGACTTCCCCACCTCCGTCTCCCCGCTCACCCGGGCCCACCGCCACATCCCCGGCGTCACCGAGCGCTGGGATCTGGTGGCCTGGGGCGTCGAATTGGCCACCGCCTACAGCGAATTGACCGATCCGGTGGAGCAGCGCCGCCGCCTCACCGAACAGTCCATGCTGGCCGCGGGCGGCGATCCGGAGGCCATGGAACTCGACGAGGACTTCCTGCAGGCCCTCGAGCACGCCATGCCGCCCACCGGCGGCCTCGGCGTCGGCGTGGACCGGGTGGTCATGCTGCTGATCGGCCGCAGCATCCGCGAAACCCTGCCGTTCCCCTTGGTGAAACCGCGCAATGCGTGATTCTCGGCAGGACCGGGGAAAACCCTGATTGCCGGGACCGGATCTGCGGTTAATCTGAGATTCGGCCCGGCGACGGGCATACCGGACCGATCGGGGGTTTCCCATGCACTACCTGGATCTGATGACCCAGTCGACCCTGCTTGACCACCACGTCTGGACCAACCCGGACACCTGGACCGCCGCACTGGAGAACTCGGCGGCCAAGCGCAGCAGCCGCCGGCGCGGCGGCAGCTTCTGGATCTTCGCGGCGGTCTGCTGCATCGGTATCATCGCGCTGGTGCTCGGCATCGTCTACCTCATGACCAACCGCCGCAAGCGGCAGTAACCGGCGCCACCCGGCCATCGAATCGAGGGCGGGGTACGGCAGAGTGGGGATGTGCAGTTGATCCTCGTCCGCCATGCCCAGCCCGAACGATTGCTGGGTTCCTCCGGCCCGGCCGACCCGGATCTCACACCCACCGGTGTCGAACAGGCGGGCCGGGTTCCGGCCGCGCTCGCCCCGCACCGCATCGCGCGGGTGGTCAGCAGCCCGCAGTTGCGGGCCCGCGAGACCGCCCGGCCCACCGCGGAGAAGCTCGGGCTGGACGTCGACATCCTCGACGGGCTCGCCGAATACGATCGCGACCTGCCGATCTACATCCCGATCGAGGACGCCCAGCAGGAATTCCGCGAGACCTACGAGCGCATCAAGGCCGGGTATCTACCTGAGCAGATCGACGGCGCGGCCTTCATCGCCCGTGTGCGCGAGAGCATCTCGGGCATCGTCGCGGCCGCCGACCACACCGAGACGGTGGTCGTCTTCGCGCACGGCGGCGTCATCAACGTGCTGCTGCAGGACGTGCTGGGCCTGGCCCGCCCGCTCACCTTCCCCATCGACTACTGCTCGATCACCCGAATCCTGCACTCGCGCACCGGCAGCCGCACCGTGGCCACCGTCAACGAGAACGGGCACGTCTGGGATCTGCTGCCGCGCACGCAACGACCGAAGCTCTGAGGCCCGGCCGATACGAGAAAGGCCGCTCCCATTGCGGGAGCGGCCTTTTCGTTCAATCGAACCTTACGCGTTCTGCATGATCCAGCCGTGCATCCACGTGATGGCGGTCTGACCGCCACCGACCCCGTAGCTGCCGTAGCTGGTGTGCGTGCCGCTGCGGTAGAACTGCTCGAGCTGGTGGGCGTACTCGCTGTCGGCGCCCTCGGCCAGCTGGGCCTGCAGCGTCGGCAGACCGCCCTGGGCCATCAGATCGTTGATGATCGACCCGAGCTGGAGCTGGGTCTGCCAGGGGTTGAAGTTGTTCGGGTTGCTGGCCTGGGCCAGGAAACCGGCGAAGCGGGTGACGAAGTCGGTCTGCTCGGTGGAGCAGTACAGATCGCCGATGGCGCACACGGTGCGCACCTTGTCACTGACCCAGCCGAAGCCGCCCACGCGCGCCCCGCCCGCACCCGCGCCGGGCGCGATCGGGCCGACCTGGGCATCGGAGGGCGAACGGCTCGGATCGGAGATCAGCGCCACGGCCGCGACGCGATCCGGCGGCACCACACCGTGGCCCGTGCCGATCTCGGCGGCCAGATCGCCGGCCGCGTCCGCGCCCTGGCTGTAGCCGGTGATGGCGATCTTGGTGCCCGGGCAGCGCGCGCCCATGGCCGCGACCAGACCGCGGGCGTTATCGACGGCTTCCTTCTTGGAGGCCGCGTAGACGTCGCCCTCCCACGGGAAGGCCGTCGCCGCGTAGGTGACGTAGTCGACCTCGCCAGGCAAACCATTGGTTACCCCGGACAGCATGCCGGGCTTGGGATCCTTGTCGTGACCGGTCTCCCACGTGCCCGGGACGGCCACCGTATAGAGGGTCGGGCACCCGGCTCCGGGGTCGGCTGTAACAGGCCCGCTGCCCAGCACGATTCCCGTCATGAGCACGCTCGCTGCTGCCCCCGCAGCCGCGACAACATTCTTCAACCGCATACTGCTCCAGTTCACGCTTTGTGCCGGGACATCTTGCCCGTCCCGATTCCCGATCATGGTGCGGTCGCCGGATGACAGTCCGGTGCACTTCGGGTTAACCCGAGTAACCGCCCCGTATGACTTGGCCGAAACAGACCGCGTGACGAGATCGGCGACACAGCCGACAAGCATAAAGGGGCCTTTGCAGCTCTGCCAGGCGAGTTCGCGAACACGTCCGATTTCCGGCCCGATCGATCAAATCCACGGCGGCACAGGTCAACCCTGCAACGCCGCCTCCAGCAGCGGCCAGGAGCGGTGCAGCGCGTCCTCCCAGTAGCGCCACGAATGCGTGCCCGAGGGCCGGAACTCGATCTGCGCCGGAATGCCCAGTGTGCCCAGGCGATCGGCGAGCGCGTGCGTGCACCCGTTGGTCGCGGCCTCGATCAGACCGCCCAGGATGATCTGATTGGCCAGCGTGGCCGGGCGACCGGCGATCGACGGCGAGTCCAGGGTGTCCAGCGGACCGGGCAGTCCGGTCGAGCTCGAGATGAACAGCGCCTTCCCGCGCAGGGCCTCGGCATTGAGCACCGCGTCGTGGCGGGCCCAGTCCGGGTCGCCGACCGCACCCCACATGTTCGCGGCGTCGGCGTTGCCGCGGTCCAGCACCATCTGGATGTACTTGCGGCTGTTGGCGTCCGCGGTGGAGGCGCAGCCGCTGTAGGCCGCCACGGCGCGATAGCGATCGGGCGCGGCGATGGCCAGATTCAGCGCGGAGGTCGCGGACATGGAAACCCCGGCGATCGCGTTCACGCCGGAGGCGCCGAGTGCCTTGTCGATAATGGGCGGCAGCTCCGCGGAAAGGAACGTCTCCCATTTCTGACGGCCCAGGGCCGGGTCGTCCTGTTGCCAGTCGGTGTAATACGAGAATTTACCGCCGACCGGCGATACCACATTCACGTTCTTGTCGGAGAAGAATTGCACGACATCGGTCTGCCGATACCAGGTGGCCGAATCCTCGCCGCCGCCCGCGCCATTCAGCAGATACAACGTCGGCCGCGGCACGCTGTTGTCCGCGGCGGTGAGCACCTGGATCGGAATCACCCGATCCATGGCGGCCGAATAGATCTGGAACTCCTCCTGCCGCTGTCCGGGCCGATCGATCGAAACCAGATGCGCGCCCGCGTTATCCGCGGGCGCGGCCACGGCCGTACCGATGGCCCCCGGCGACGACGAGAGGGCCAGCGACAACGCCAGGCCCGCGATCGCGGTGAGTGCCGGTGACTTACGTATGCGCATCGGTACGAGCATTCCTGTCGACGAATCGGCCCGGTCGGGATCAGCTGCCGATGTACTTCTTGATCGCGTCCGCGATGATGTCGCTGATCGAACCGGTCGAGCTGGTCTGACCGTCCGAGGAGCCGAGGCCGTTGTTGTTCAGGCTGCCCAGGGCGGACTCGCCGACGGTGTTCGGCCGGGCGGTGAAGCACGCGGTCAGATTCGGCAGCTCGTTGCTGACGCCGACGGTGCCCGCGACGCCGACGCCGCCGCTGGTGACCTGCTGACCACCGGAGAGGTTGGTGGGCACCCGGTAGGTGACGGTGTAGGTGACCGGGTTGCCGGAGTTCACGAACCAGCCGGTGCTGGTCACCTTCCAGCCGCCGGCGTTGGGCTCCGGAGTGACGGCCTCGGTGCGCTGGCCGGTGCCCAGGTGGTAGGCGGTGACGCTGGCGCTCAACGGGGTGCCGAATCCGGACGGCGGGAAGTCGGTGATGGTGTTGACGTACGGGTTGCCGATGCCGGTGGTGCCGACGACGATCTTGTAGGTCGCGGTGGTGCCGACGCCGATCGAATCGCCGTTGACCGACTTGTCGTAGGTCATGGTGATGCCGACCGTGCTGGCGTCCCGCTTCTCGGCGTGCGAGGTCTGGCTGCAGGTCGCGGCCGAGGCGGCCGAGCTTTCCAGGGTGATGACGCTCAGGCCGGCGGAAACCATTGCGGCGGCACTGACGATCGCGGCCGCGCGGCGATTACGGAACATACTTCTCCTCCAAGCGTCCCGATGGCGTTCCGGGACCGATCCAGGCTTACCGAGCGCTGCGGGCGACTCGGAGGCGGATTCCACACGGGGAGTAAGTAAACAGGTGTAACTGGTCTCTCGTCCAGGGTTTGCGAAAATTGCTCGAAACTACTGACTAGTACACATTTCACATGCGATTTCGGCATGAAAAAAGCACCCCGGAACCGAAGTCCGGGGTGCTTTTTCAGCTTTCTCGACTCAGCGCTGGGCGACCATGGTCGGGGTGATCGGGGACGGCAGCGCCGTCTCACCCTCCAGGTACTTGTCCACCGCGGCGGCCGCGGCGCGGCCCTCGGCGATGGCCCACACGATCAGCGACTGGCCGCGGCCCATGTCACCGGCGACGAAGACGCCGGGAACCGTGGTGGCCCAATCCTTGTCGCGCATGACATTGCCGCGCTGGTCGTAGCCCACGCCCAGACCCTCGAGCAGGCCGTGCTTCTGCGGGCCGACGAAGCCCATGGCCAGCAGCACCAGATCGGCCTCGAGGGTGAAGTCGGTGCCCTCGACCTTCTCGAAGCGGCCGTTGACCATCTTCACCTCGTGCGCCTGCAGCCCGGTGACCTTGCCGTCCTCGCCGAGGAAACGCTCGGTGTTGACGGAGAACACGCGCTCGCCGCCCTCCTCATGAGCCGAGGAGACGCGGTACATGAGCGGGTAGGTCGGCCACGGGGTGGAGGAGGCGCGCTCCTCCGGCGGACGCGGCATGATCTCGAACTGGTGGACCGACTCCGCGCCCTGACGGTGCGAGGTGCCCAGGCAGTCCGCGCCGGTGTCGCCGCCGCCGATGATGATGACCTTCTTGCCGCGCGCGTTGATGCGCGGCAGGCCGTCCTCGTCGGTGATCGGGTCGCCCAGCTGCACCCGGTTGGCCAGCGGCAGGAACTCCATGGCCTGGTGGATGCCGTCCAGATCGCGGCCCGGGATGGGCAGGTCACGGGCGATGGTCGCACCACCGGCCAGCACCACCGCGTCGAACTGCGCGCGCAGCTGCTCGGCGGTGATGTCCACGCCCACGTTCACGCCGGTCTTGAAGATGGTGCCCTCGCCCTCCATCTGCGCCAGCCGGCGGTCGATGAAACGCTTCTCCATCTTGAATTCCGGGATGCCGTAGCGCAGCAGGCCGCCGATGCGGTCGTCGCGCTCGAACACGGTCACGGTGTGGCCCGCGCGGGTCAGCTGCTGGGCGGCGGCCAGACCGGCAGGTCCGGAACCGACCACGGCGACGCGCTTGCCGGTGAGGCGGGTCGGGTAGACCGGGGTCACCCAGCCCTCGTCGAAACCGTTCTCGATGATCTCGACCTCGACCTGCTTGATGGTCACCGGATCCTGGTTGATGCCCAGCACGCAGGACGCCTCGCACGGAGCCGGGCACAGGCGGCCGGTGAACTCCGGGAAGTTGTTGGTCGCGTGCAGCCGCTCGAAGGATTCCTTCCAGGAACCCTTGTACACCAGGTCGTTCCACTCGGGAATCAAGTTACCCAGCGGGCAGCCGTTGTGGCAGAACGGAATACCGCAGTCCATGCAACGGCTGGCCTGGCGCTGCAGGGTCTCGTGGGAGAACTTCTCCTCGTAGACCTCTTTCCAGTCCATCAAGCGAAGCGGAACCGGACGGCGCTTGGGCAGTTCCCGGCTGGTGTGCTTCAGGAAGCCTTGTGCGTCACCCATTTACGAACTCCTGACTACAGCGCTGTGCGCGCGGAAAAACAGAGGTGCCGCTGTGCACCGAGTAGGTGAGGTCAGCCACGAGCCGCCTCCATGATGGCTTCATCCACGTTCCGGCCGGCCTTCTCGGCCTCGGAGATGGCGAGCAGGACCTTCTTGTAGTCGCGCGGCATGACCTTGACGAACTTGGTCACCTGCTGCGCCCAGTCGCCCAGGATGCGTTCCGCGACAGCCGAATCGGTCTCGGCGCGGTGCTGCTCGACGATGTCCTTCAGGGTCTGCGCGTCCTCGGCCGAGAGCTGCTCGAGGTCGACCAGCTCGGTGTTGAGGTTGGCCTCGAAGGTGCCGTTCGGGTTGTAGACGTAGGCGATACCGCCCGACATGCCGGCGCCGAAGTTGCGGCCGGTCTCGCCGAGCACGACCACGCGACCACCGGTCATGTACTCGCAGGCGTGGTCGCCCACACCCTCGACCACCGCGGTGGCGCCCGAGTTGCGGACACCGAAGCGCTCGCCCGCGACACCGCGGATGAAGGCCTGGCCCGAGGTGGCGCCGAACAGGATCACGTTGCCCGCGATGATGTTCTGCTCCGCCACGAACTCCGCGGGCGCGTCGGCCGACGGGCGCACGATGATGCGACCGCCCGAAAGGCCCTTGCCCACATAGTCGTTGGCGTCGCCGGAGACCCGCAGGGTGATGCCGGCCGGGACGAACGCACCGAACGAGTTACCGGCGGAACCGGTGAACGTGATGTCGATGGTGTTGTCCGGCAGGCCGACTCCGCCGTAGAGCTTGGTGACCTCGTGGCCGAGCATGGTGCCGACCGTGCGGTTCACGTTGGTGATCTTGGTGTCGATCTTGACCGGCTTGCCCCGCTCCAGCGCATCCGCGGCCTGCGCGATGAGCTGGTTGTCCAGCGCCTTGTCCAGGCCGTGGTCCTGGTCCTTGGTGCGGCGGCGGTCCTGGAACATGAACGCGGTCTCGACGTCGTCCAGGATCGGCGACAGGTCGAGCTTGGCGGCCTTCCAGTGCGCCTTGGCGGCGGTGGTGTCGAGCAGGTCGACCCGGCCGATGGCCTCGTCCAGGGTCCGCAGACCCAGCGACGCCAGCAGCTCACGGACTTCCTCGGCGATGTAGAGCATGAAGTTCTCGACGAACTCCGGCTTGCCGGTAAAGCGTTCGCGCAGCACGGGGTTCTGGGTGGCGACGCCGACCGGACAGGTGTCGAGGTGACACACGCGCATCATGATGCAGCCCGAGACCACCAGCGGAGCGGTCGCGAAACCGTACTCCTCGGCGCCCAGCAGCGCGGCGATCATGACGTCGCGGCCGGTCTTCATCTGACCGTCCACCTGCACCACGATGCGGTCGCGCAGGCCGTTGAGCAGCAGGGTCTGCTGGGTCTCGGCCAGGCCGAGCTCCCAGGGGCCGCCCGCGTGCTTGAGCGAGGTCAGCGGCGAGGCGCCGGTGCCACCGTCGTGGCCCGAGATCAGCACCACGTCGGCGTGCGCCTTGGAGACGCCCGCGGCGACGGTGCCGACGCCGGGCTCCGCGACGAGTTTCACGTGAATCCGCGCCTGCGGGTTCGCGTTCTTCAGGTCGTGGATCAGCTGCGCCAGATCCTCGATCGAGTAGATGTCGTGGTGCGGCGGCGGCGAGATAAGGCCGACGCCGGGCGTCGAGTGCCGGACCTCGGCGACCCACGGGTACACCTTGTGGGCCGGAAGCTGGCCGCCCTCACCGGGCTTGGCGCCCTGCGCCATCTTGATCTGGATGTCGGTGCAGTTGGTCAGGTAGTGCGCGGTCACACCGAAGCGACCCGAGGCCACCTGCTTGATCGCGGACCGACGCCAGTCGCCGTTCTCCTCCGGCTCGAAGCGCGCCGGATGCTCGCCGCCCTCACCGGAGTTCGAGCGACCGCCCAGGCGGTTCATGGCGATGGCGAGCGTCTCGTGCGCCTCGGCCGAGATGGAGCCGTAAGACATCGCGCCGGTGGAGAATCGCTTCACGATCTCCGACGCGGGCTCGACCTCGTCGATCGAGATCGGGTTGCGGCCCTCGGACTTGAACTTGAACAGGCCGCGCAGCGAGGCCAAGCGCTCCGACTGATCGTCGACGAGCTTGGTGTACTCCTTGAAGACCTTGTACTGGCCCGACCGGGTGGCGTGCTGCAGCTTGAACACCGTGTCCGGGTTGAACAGGTGGTACTCGCCCTCGCGCCGCCACTGGTACTCGCCGCCGACCTCGAGCTCGCGGTGCGCGCGCTCGTTGCGGTTCTCCAGGAACGCGACCCGGTGCCGCTGCGCGACCTCGTCGGCGATGTCGTCGAGGCCGATGCCGTCCAGCGGCGACTTCAGACCGGTGAAGTACTCGTCGACGAGCTCCTGCGCCAGGCCGACGACCTGGAACAGCTGCGCGCCACGGTAGGAGGCGATGGTGGAGATGCCCATCTTGGACATCACCTTCAGCACGCCCTTGCCGGCCGCCTTGTTGTAGTTGTAGACGGCCTTCTTGAAGTCGGCCGCGTGATCGCCGGTGCTGCCCGGCATCTGCAGCGCGCCGCGCTCCAGCATGTCCTCGATGGACTCGAAGGCCATGTACGGGTTGATGGCCGCCGCGCCGAAGCCGATCAGCATGGCCATGTGGTGCACCTCGCGGGCGTCACCGGCCTCCACGACCAGGCCGACCTTGGTGCGGGTGCGCTCGCGGACCAGGTGGTGGTGCACCGCGGCGGTGAGCAGCAGCGACGGGATCGGGGCCAGCTTCTCGTTGGACTCGCGGTCGGACAGCACGATGATGCGCGCGCCGCCGTCGATCGCGGCCGAGACCTGACGCTGCACGGCCTCGATGGCCTTGCGAAGTCCCTTGCCGCCCTTCTTGACCGGGTACAGGCCGTGCACGACCACCGACCGCAGGTGCGGACGCGAACCGTCGTCGTTGATGTGGACCAGCTTGGACAGCTCGTCGTTGTCCAGGATCGGCTGGGTCAGGGTGATCTGACCGCAGGACTCCGGTCCCGGGTTCAGCAGGTCGGCCTCGGGGCCGATCATGCTGCGCAGCGAGGTGACCACCTCTTCGCGGATGGCGTCCAGCGGCGGGTTGGTGACCTGCGCGAACAGCTGCGAGAAGTAGTCGAACAGCAGGCGCGGACGCGAGGACAGCACCGCGATCGGGGTGTCGGTGCCCATCGAGCCGAGCGCCTCGCCGCCGGTCTGCGCCATCGGCGAGACCAGCAGGTTCAGTTCCTCGGTGGTGTATCCGAAGATCTGCTGGCGGATCAGCACGCGGTCGTGCGACATGTGCTCGTGCGGGCGATCGGGCAGATCGCTCAGCTTGGTCGGGCCCTCGTCCAGCCACTGCTGGTACGGGAACTCGGTGGCCAGCGACTGCTTGACCTCGTCATCGGAGATGATGCGGCCCTGCGAGGTGTCGACCAGGAACATGTGGCCGGGCTGCAGGCGCTTCTTGTAGACGACCTTGGCCGGATCGATGTCCAGCACGCCGACTTCGGAGGCCAGCACGACCAGACCGTCCTCGGTCACCCAGATGCGGCCGGGGCGCAGACCATTGCGGTCCAGCACCGCGCCGACGACCGTGCCGTCGGTGAAGCACACCGAGGCCGGGCCGTCCCAGGGCTCCATGAGGAAGGAGTGGTAGCGGTAGAAGGCGCGCTGCTCCGGGGTCATGGACTCGTGGCGCTCCCACGCCTCCGGGATCATCATGAGCACGGCGTGCGGCAGGCTGCGGCCGCCCAGGTGCAGCAGCTCGAGCACCTCGTCGAAGCGCGCGGTGTCCGAGGCGCCCGGGGTACAGACCGGGAAGATCTTCTCCAGGCGGTTGTTGCCCTCGGAGTCGGTGCCGAACACATTGGAGTTCAGCAGCGCCTCACGCGCCCGCATCCAGTTCTCGTTGCCGGAGACGGTGTTGATCTCACCGTTGTGGGCGACGCGCCGGAAGGGGTGCGCCAGCGGCCACGACGGGAAGGTGTTGGTGGAGAAGCGCGAGTGCACGATGCCCAGCGCGGACTCGACCCGGTCGTCCTGCAGGTCCAGGTAGAACGCCCGCAGCTGCGGGGTGGTGAACATGCCCTTGTAGACGAAGGTCTCGCCGGACAAGCTCGGGAAGTAGACCGACTCCTTGCCGGTCGCGCCCTCACCGGCGCCCGCCTTGCCGAGCTCGTGCTCGATGCGCTTGCGGATGACGTAGGCGCGACGCTCCAGGTCCATGCCGGAGAGCTGCTCGGCGCTGTCCCTCGGGGAGGCGATGAAGATCTGCCGGAACGTCGGCATCGCGTCGCGCGAGAGCGCGCCCAGCGAAGACTCGTCGATCGGGACCTCGCGCCAGCCGAGGACCTCGAGGCCCTCCTCGCGCACGATCTTCTCCACGCCGTATCCCGCGCGGGCGGCCTCGCGGCGGGCCTGCGGGAGGAACGCGATACCGGTGGCGTACGAACCTTCGGCGGGAAGCTCGAAGTCGACGACCGCACGGAAGAACTTGTCCGGGAGCTGGATCAGGATGCCCGCGCCGTCACCCGAGTTGGGTTCGGCGCCGGCCGCGCCACGGTGCTCCAGGTTCAGCAATGCCGTAATAGCCTTGTCGACGATGTCGCGGCTGCGGCGGCCGTGCATGTCGACGACGAATGCGACACCGCAGGCGTCGTGTTCGTTCGCCGGGTCATAGAGCCCGATGGGTCCAGGGGACCTGTGGCCAGGAAGTTGCGTCATGCCTCTGCCTTCACAAAAAACAGGCCTTCGAAGAAAAGGGCCTTCGTCGAACGCCTCCGGTAGGGACTGCGCCCGGACGTTTCGGAGACCAGCGGCGCTGATGGTCACTCCGTGCAGTCAACTTTGCAGTTGTCGACCCGCTTCGATTACCTAGTCGGGTGCTCGGTGGTAACGGAACTCTTACGCGTTCGCTACACACCGCGCCGTTCTCGCCCGCTAGGCTGAGCACCGATCGGGCCTCTGACCGTATGGGGAGTTATGCCGAATTGTGTAGTTCGGCGTAAGAGCAAACGATAAGTCAGGACTGGAGCCCAACCAACTTAGGTTGCGCTAATTCCAGCTTCTAGCTGGGCTTCTTCATCGGTCCTCCAACACACGCGCGGTGTCCAGTGTAAAGCAGGGGCGCATGGGTGTTTCAGTTGAGTTCACCACTGCATCGCAGGCACGCGAGGGCTCCGACCTGGGCCGTCCAGCGCAGCTCCGGACCGCCTCTCACCTGCAATGAAACAGATTTCCCCGCAAAGGGATCCGGCAAACCGGACGTTAGGCGGCTAACTTTCCGGACAAGTTCCGCCGCCGCGGCGGCCTCCGGGCCGACATGACCGCGCAACCTGCCGACCGTACGGAATTTTTCCTGAATGTGGGATTCAGCACACGCTCAGCTAACTGTAAAACTGTCTCCCAGCCCCGTTTTCGGCGATATCCAGGCCGTTCCGCGCGTGATCAACACCACGTCATATGCCGGAAACACGCCACTGTGAGGCTGGCCACATCCCAGCCGCCTCGGTCGATGGAACAGCTGTACGCCTGTCACGCTGAGACAACGAATCAGCGACGGTTTCGAAGCAGAATCACTTGGGACTTAAAGGGATGTGAGCTCCCATGACTGAGAAAGCCGCCGGACTGGGCGCACTGTTGGTATGGCTCGGTGGGGCGGAACCGCAGCTCATCGACCGAGACGAACGCGGGGGGTACACGGTCACCGGCGCGGTGGTGGCGTTGTTCGCGGCCACCGCGGGCGTGGTGACCGCCGTCGCCACGGCCGCCGCCGGCTGGCCGATCATCGCCGTCATCGCGATCGCGCTCATCGCGACGCTGCTGGTGGGTGCGCTCGCCCGGGCGCTGGCCACCGCGGCCACCCCGCACCGGGGCGAAAACCGCCGGGCCGTGGCCGAATTCGCCGGTCGCATCGCGGTGGCCGTGGTCGCCGGGGTGGTGGTCGCCGAATTGGCCTGCACCGTACTGTTCTCCGGCACCGTGCACCGGCTGCTCGACGAAACCGCCCAGCGCGCCGTGGAATCCGCGCCGACCGTGGTGACCGCGCGCGCCGACTTCGATCGGGCCAAGGCCGATCGCGCCGCGCTGGACCAGCAGATCGCCACCGCGAAGACCGATGTCGCCACCGCGCTGAAAATCGCGCGCTGCGAATACAACCCGAGCCAGGACTGCGCCGACGCGCCGAAGACCGGCGTGCCCGGACGCGGCCCCGAGGAGCGCACCGCCAACCAGATGCTCGACGACGCGCGCACTCAGCTCGCGGTCGCGCAGGGCAAGGTGGACGGGCTCGACGCCAAGATCACCGCGCAGGACAAGGCGCTCGCCGCCGCCCGCAAGGACGCCTACACCGAGGGCGATCGCGGGCTCGGGGCGCGCTGGGTGGCCATGAACGACTACACCACAGGGCATTTCGGACCGCTGGCCCTGCGGCTCGCCATCGCCCTGCTGATGGTCACGCTGGCCCTGCTGCCGCTGCTGCTGCGCTGGTGGCGCGGCGAGACGGCCTTCGACCGGACCGTCGCGGTCCGCACCGCCACCGATCGCATCGACCAGGCCGCCACCACCGCCATCGCCGTCAAACAGGCCGAGGTGCGGGTGGAGACCGAAAAACTGCGCGCCGACCAGCAACTCACCGCGGCGCGGCTGACCGCGCACGCCGATACCGCCATCGACCGGGAACGGCAGCGCACCCGCATCATCGCCGCCATCGGCAATCTCGAGATCGGCATCACCGAACCCGCCCAGCGCGCGGTGGCCGAATTCGACAGTGCCGCCAGACATGAACTTCCGGAGGGGATAGTGACCCAGTCGCCCAATCTGCCCGCCCAGCTCACCTCGGGAGCGCTGACCCCGCTGCCGCCCGCCGGCGCGCTCGCGCCCGTCGCGCCGGCCGCGCTGCCCGTCGCGCGGCCCGACTCGAACAAGGGTGGCGGACTGGAACTTCCGATCATCGGCACCGTGCCGTTCACCGACACCGCCGCGCGCTGGATCCGCCCGCTGGTGCCGTCGTTCGTGGCCAATGCCATCGATACCGCGACGCATCCGCTGCGCACGGTGCGGCAGGCATTCGAAGAGGCTGAGGAGATCACCTTCACGCTGCGCCGCACGCGCAAGGTGACGGTGGACTCCACAGATTCCGGGCAGCCGCAACCGCAGCAGGCCTACGCCCAGCCGCAGTACGGATATCAGCTGCCGCCGGGCTCGCCCCAGCAGGTGCACGCCGAGCGGGTCGCCTCCACCGTGGTCGATCAGCCGTACGCGCAGTATCCCTACACCGCGCTCCCCCAGGGCCAGGTGGTCGAGCCGGGTTACCCGCTGCCCGCCGCCCCGCAGCAGGGCGCGATCGACCCGCGCCGCAACCCCGAACTCGACCACCGGAACCCGCGCGAACTGCCCCCGGGCAAGGGGCAGTAGGCGCACTCAGGCCCGCTGCTTGCGGGCCGCACGGTAGGCGACGACCGCGGTCAGCAGCAGGATGGCCGCGGTGGAGGTGGCCGCCAGATGGATGCCGCTTACGAAGGCGGAGTGCGCCGAGTTCAGCAGCTCACCGGCCGCGGGTTGGGTCAGACCACGGGCGGTTTCGATGGCTCCGCCCAGGGATTCGCGGGCCGCGTCCGCGTGGGCGGACGGCACGTGCGACAGATCCAGACCGCGGCGGAAGACCGCCATGACGGCACTGCCCAGGATCGCGACGCCCAGTGCGATACCCATTTCCATGGCCGTCTCCGAGATGGCCGCGGCATTGCCCGCGCGGGCCTCCGGCGCGGTGCTCACGATCATGTCCGACGACACCGTGAGCGCCACGCCCTCACCCAGGCCGATCAGCAGGAAGCCGATGACGAACGGGGTCACCGAACCCTGCGGATCCGCGGGCAGCAGCCAGTAGAGCGTCGCGCCGATCGCGACCGTCACCAGCGAACCCGCCAAAACCGTTGCCGGACGCCAGAACCGGACCAGCCAGGCCGCGGCCAGCGCACCCAGCATGGAGCCGACGGTGCCCGGGATCAGCAGCAGACCGGCCTCCAGCGGAGACTTGCCCAGCACCAGCTGCAGGTACTGCGAGCCGAAGAACAGCATCCCGGCCAGCGCGAACACCGACAGCAGGTTGGTGAACACGGCGGCCCGGAACGCGGGCATGCGGAACAGGTCCAGATCGATCAGCGGGGACTTCAAGCCGCGCTGACGACGCACGAACGCAATTCCGGAGACCACGCCGACGAGCGCGACGAACACCAGGTTCAGGCTCACGCCATGGGCCGCGATCTCCTTGACCGCGTACACGATCGGGATCAGGGCCAGCATCGAGAGCCCGGCGCTGACCAGGTCGAAGCGGCCCGGGTTGGGGTCACGCGACTCCGGCACCAGGACCGGGGCCAGCACCAGCAGCAGGGCCATGACGGGCAGGTTCACCAGGAACACCGAGCCCCACCAGAAGTGCTCGAGCATCCAGCCGCCCAGCAGCGGGCCGAACGCCGCACCGGACGCGGCCATCGCGCCCCAGACCGAGATGGCCAGGGTGCGCTGGCGGGCGTCGGCGAACATGGACCGGATCAGGCCCAGGGTGGCGGGCATCAGGGTCGCACCGGCGACACCCTGCAGAACGCGTGCGGCGATGAGCATTTCGGGATTGACGGCCCAGGCCGCGAGCGCGGAGGCCGCGGCGAAACCGGCCGCGCCGATGAGCAGCAGGCGGCGGCGGCCGATGCGGTCGCCGAGGGTGCCCATGGTGACCAGCAGGCCCGCGAGCACGAACGAGTAGACGTCGATGATCCACAGCAGCTGCGGGGTGGTCGGGGACAGATCCGCGGTGATCGACGGGACCGCCAGGTCCAGCACGGTGGCGTCGACCGCGATCAGCAGCAGGGCCAGGGCCAGCACGCCGAGCCCGGCCCAGTCCCTGGGCCGGGCCTTCGGTGCGGGTGCGGCGGTGGGCCGCAGGGTGGCGGGAGTTCCGGAGCGTGCGGTCGGTGAGGTGGTCATCAGCTTTCTCTTTCGAGTTCGTGAACCGTCCAGACGGTACAGTAGCATTCTGAACCGTCCAGACGGTACAGTCAAGCCTCGTGACTCCCCGCGACCCCGCCGGCACCCGCGACCGGATCCTCGACGCGCTCGAGACCCTGCTGCTCGACAAGGGCCTGTCCCAGGTGACCCTGGAGAACGTGGCCGCCACCGCGGGCGTCTCCAAGGGCGGGCTGCTCTACCACTTCAAGAGCAAGGACGCGCTCATCGCCGGACTGCTGCGGCGCGTCGGCGACCGGGCCGACCAGCAGGTGAAAGCCGCCGTGGCACAGGGCCGCTCGGTGGCCGAGTGGTATCTGCAGGCCCCGCACCCCGAGGACGACACCGACGCGGTCGAACTCGCGCTCTACCGATCCATGCTGGCGGCCATGCGGACCGTGGACGCACCGGCCGACGCCGCGCAGGCGGAGACCGACCGGGCCCTCACCGAGGTGCTGGACGCGTGGAAGACCGCCCTGGACACCGAGATCGACGATCCGGTCCGGGCCGAGATCGTGCGCCTGGTCGGCGACGGCGTCTACCTGCGGGCCCTGCTCGGCATGCCGCCCATCGACCCCGATCTGTACCGGCGAGTGGTGGCGCGACTGCTATCAGGCGACTGAACACGCTGGTCGGGATAGAGTGGGCGCGTGTTGCCGACCGCCGCCGACTCCGTCGGTTCGCCGACCGGCTCGGTGGGGGAACCGACTGCTACCGATCCGGTCGTTGTCCCGATTCGCCCGATGCAGTTCCGCGAACTGCTGGATCTGCCGTTCGCCCTGATCCAGGCCCGGATCAAGACCCTGGTGGCGCTGATCGGCCCGGCCGTGGCGGTGGCCGCCCTGGCCGCGATCGGGGGCACGGTCCTGGCGGCCGTCCTCACCCATGACTCCGACAGCGGAACCTTCTGGGGCGCACTGCTGGTGACCCTGTCGTGCGCGTGGGTGCTGCGCTTCTTCATTCGCGGCGTGACCGTTCCGATCGGACTGTCGGTCGTGCACCGTGCGCCGCTGCGCGGACGGGAAGCGCTGCGGCGGTTGGCCTCCCGAGCCGGGCCGCTGCTGGCGTATCAGGTGATGTACACGCTGATCGGCCTCGGCGTGCTGGCGCTCGGCGCTCCCCTGCTCATCACCGCGCCCTTCGCGGTGCTGTGGCTGGCCTGGCTGCGCGGGCGGCGCGGCACGGTGGCGCCCATCCTCTTCGACAGCCCCGTCGGCTACCGCGCCGCCGCCCGCCGCGCGAAAGTGCTTGCGGGCGGCACCGAATGGCAGTTGGTCGGGCTGTGGCTGTACCTGCGCGGGCTGCTGGTGGTGCTGATCGTGCCGGTGCTGGCGCTGCCGCAGTTCATCGCCGACTTCTCGGGCACGCACCGCTGGACGGTGACGGTCCTGATCATCACCGCCGCCCTGCTCATGGTGGCGCTCGGTGAGCTGGTGGAGTCCGCGACCCAGGTCGTCACCTATGTCGATCGGCGCTGCCGCCGTGAGGCGTGGGACATCGAACTGCCCACCGGAGGCGGCCGATGACCGAGACCGATCGGATTCCCGTTCCCCCCGAACCCGCCCTGGGTTCGGCCGCCGCCCACCTGGCCGCCTCCGAGGAGGCCGCCCGGCGCGGCGATTTCGGTGCGGCGCTGCGGGAGCGGTATCGCGCGGTGACACGCGGGCTGGAACAGCGCGGCCTGCTGGAGGAGGAACGGGCGCGCACCGCGCAGGAGACCGCGCGGGCCGCCGCGACCAGCGTGCCGGACGCCGGTGAACTGCCCTCGGCGGCACACAGTTTCGACGAGGTCGTCTACGGCGGCCGCTTCGGAACCGAGGCCGAGTACCGCCGCCTCGAACAGGCGGACCGGTATTCGATCGCGCCGCCGCCCAAGGACGGCCCGGTCGAACTCACCGAGAAGCGCAAGACCCGCAAGGCCAAGGCGGGCCGCGACAAGACCGCCCGGGAGCGGCCGGAACTGCCGGAGCTGCTGCGGGATTGGCGGTTCTGGGCGGTCGTCGGCGGGATTCTCGCGATCGTGCTGCTGGTGTTCGTGCTGAGCCAGCTCGGACCCGCGCCCTCCATGCCGAATCCGCCCACCGAGGTGCCGCCGCATCCGACCAAGCCGCCGAAGACGCCGGAGGTGCCGCCGCCGGACTTCGGCGAGGGCAGCGACTCGATCTTCCAGTCCCTGCCGAACTGGCTGGCGTTCGGCGGTCTGCAGTTCCTCATCGCCTGGGCCGCGGTGCTGTGGTGGCGCGGCCGCCGCCGCGGCGCGGTCGTGCGCGAACCGCTGCCCGTGGAGGCCCCGGCGCACGAACTGCTGGCCGGACAGGCCGGGCTGTACCGGAAATCCCGCGACCACGAACATGTCGCGGCCAAACTACGGGCGGCGGCACTGCGCCGGCTGCGGCCCGCGCTCGGCGTCACCGCCGACACCCCGGCCGAACTGGTGACCGCGGCGGTGAGCGCCCGCCTGGGCGCCGACCCGGCCGTGATCCGCGCCGCCCTCTACGACCCGGTCGCCGATCGGGGCACGTTGGAACTCGTGGCCGCACAACTCGAATGGATCGAAGCGGAGGTCTTGTGACCGAACTGTCCGACAACACCGGTCTCACCGAGAAGACCGATCTCGTCAAGGACGCTGCGGCGATCGGCGCCGAGGGCGCCGACGGCCGCGCGCCCTCCACGCAGGAGGCCCAGCGGGCGCTGCTGGCGCTGCGCGCCGAGATCGGCAAGGCGGTGGTGGGCAACGATCACGCCGTCATGTTCCTGGTGCTGGCCCTGCTGTGCCGCGGGCACGTGCTGCTGGAAGGTGTTCCGGGCGTGGCCAAGACGCTGCTGGTGCGCGCGCTGGCCACCTCGCTGGACCTGGAGCACGCCCGCGTCCAGTTCACCCCGGACCTGATGCCGGGCGATGTGACCGGTTCGCAGATCTACGATCCGCACTCGGCCGAGTTCACCTTCCGCCGCGGCCCGGTCTTCACCAACCTGCTGCTGGCCGACGAGATCAACCGCACCCCGCCCAAGACCCAGTCGGCGCTGCTGGAATCCATGGAGGAGCGCCAGGTTTCGGTGGACGGCGTGCCGCAGCCGCTGCCCGATCCGTTCGTGGTGGTGGCCACCCAGAACCCGATCGAGCAGGAGGGGACCTATCCGCTGCCGGAGGCGCAGCTGGACCGGTTCCTGTTCAAGGTGGACGTCCAATTGCCCGGGCGCGACGACGAATTCCGCATCCTGCAGCGCCATGCCGCCGGCTTCGATCCACGCGATCTGGCCGCGGCCGGACTGCGCCCGGTCGCGAATGCCGCGCACCTGGCGGCCGCCCGCGCCGCCGTCGCGCAGGTGGCCATCAGCCCCGAGGTGCTGGCGTACACGGTCGACATCTGCCGGGCCACCCGCACCTCCCCCGCCGTCGCACACGGCGCGTCCACCCGCGGCGCGACCGCGCTGATGGCGGCGGCGCGCGCCTTCGCCTGGCTCAACGGGCGCGCCTACACCACACCCGACGATGTGAAAGCCGTTGCGACGCCGGTGCTCCGGCACCGCCTGCAGCTGCGGCCCGAGCACGAGGTGGAGGGCGTCACCGCCGAGGGCGTGCTGGCCTCGCTGCTGATGTCCGTCCCCGTTCCGGTCTAGGCCGTGGTCGTCACCGGCCGCCTGGCCGCCGCGGCGGTGCTGGCGGCCCTGTTCGTCACGCTGGCGCTGCCCTCGTGGCTCGGGGTGCTGATCGCCACGCTGGTGCTGGTCGCGCTCATCGCCGTCGATCTGCTGGCGCTGGGATCGCCGGGCGCGCTGGAGCTTTCGCGGGAGCCGCTCACCACCGTGCGCTCCGGCCGCGGCATCGAGGTGGAGCTGGCGGTGCTCAATGCCGGTACCCGCCGGATGCGCGGCACGCTGTGGGACGACTGGCCGCCCAGCGCGCACGCCCGTCACCGCACCCACGCGCTGAATCTGCCGCCCAACACCAGGATTCGCCTGCGCACCGAGCTGACGCCGGACTATCACGGCGACCGCGCGGCCGGACCGGTGACGCTGCGCCTGCTCGGTCCGCTGGGCGTGGCCGGACGCCAGGTGCGCCGCCAGGTCCCCGCCCGGCTGCGCGCGCTGCCGCCGTTCCGCAGCGAGCGGCTGCTGGCCTCGAAGGTGAAGCAGTTGCAGCATCTGGAGGGCCGCAACACCACCACGATTCGCGGTCAGGGCACCGAATTCGATTCGTTCCGTGAATATGTCGCGGGCGACGATGTGCGCACCATCGACTGGCGCGCCACCGCCCGCGCCGATGACGTGCTGGTGCGCACCTGGCGGCCCGAACGCAACCGGCACGTGGTGATGCTGCTGGACACCGGCCGGGTGAGCGCGGGCAGGGTCGGCGCGGGCACTCGGCTGGACGCCACCATCGAGGCGTCGCTGCTGCTGGGCGGGCTGGCCGCGGCTGGCGGCGATTCGGTGGATCTGCTGGCCTACGACCGCCGCGTCCGCACCGAGGTGCGCGGCATCGGCGGAAAACGCCTGCAGGTCAAGCTCATGCACGCGCTCGCCGGGCTCGCCCCCGAACTGGTCGACACCGACTATCAGGGTCTGCTGCGCGCCACCCTGCAGCGCGCCCGCCGCCGCAGCCTGGTGGTGTGGTTCACCCATCTCGACGCCGCCACCGTGCAGGAGGGTCTGCTCCCGGTACTGCCGGTGCTGGCCGAACGGCATCGAGTCCTGGTGGTCTCGGTGACTGACCCGGAAGTGGCCGCGGCCGCGACGCGTCGCACCGGTCTGGACGACCTCTACGCGGCGGCCGCCGCCGAGAACGTCATCGCCGAACACGCCGTGGCGCGGGAAACCCTGCGCCGCATGGGCGTCCGCGTCATCGCCGCCGCACCGGACCGGCTGCCCGAGGCGCTGGCCGACGAATACCTGGAACTCAAGCGGACCGGAGCGCTGTAGGCGGCACCGCGACCGGCCGCGCGGCGAAGGACGGTGGCGGCGCCACCTGCACGATGGCGCGCCGCTGCCGCTCGGCCAGCACCGCGCCCAGAATCTGCAGCGGCGGATACCCGTTCAGCGGCGGCGTGCGCAGCTTCGCGCAGACGGCGATCACCAGGGCGCGCCCCAGCCGGTCCTGCACCTCGGGCGTCAGGGTCCGGAAGCGCAGCAGGTATTTCCGCATCGACAGCACCAGATCGTCGGGCAGACCGGACAGATCGAGCTGCCGCGCCCAGCCGATCAGCCACGGCGGCGGCGCGGCCAGCGCCGCGAAGGGCAGCCGGCTGCGATCGTGCACGACCACGGTCCCCGCCAGCGCGTCCCCGACCCGCCGGGCATTCGGCGAGCAGACGGACACCACGATGGCGATCAGCCCGGTGCCCAGCATCCAGAAGTCCACGATTCCGGCCAGCCCCCGCGTCACCGCGTGCCGGAAGTCGATGGGCCCGCCGTCGGCGCGCACCACCCGCAGCCCGACCGCCATCTTGCCCACCGAGCGCCCGTGCGAAAACGTCTCGAACAGCACGGGATACCCGATCAGCGCGCTCACCATGGCCACCACGACCGCCGCGTCGCGCCACGCGGAATCCGCGTCGATCCACACCAGCAGCAGCTCGAGCACCAGCACCAGCAGAATCCCGAGAATCACCTGCAGGATCAGATCGAGCAGGAACGCCGCGGCGCGCGTGGGTATCCGCGCGATCGGCAGTTCCACGGCCACGGCCTCGCCGGTGGTGAAAAGTGCCATGGGGGTCGTCTTCCTCCGCCGGGTGAGATCGAGATGGATAGCATTCTGTCAGCGTTGGCGCAGGAGGGGTACTCATGGATCTGGACGCGTACACGTTCGTGCACAAGCCCGCCTGGGACCGATTGGATCAGCTGGCCTCCCGCCGCAAGCGCCTGGACGGCGCGGAGGCGGACGAACTGGTCCGGCTGTACCGCCTGGCGTCCCAGCAGCTGGCCCGATTGCAGACGCGGGAGGCGGATCCCGAACTCATCGCCGGACTTTCTGCGGTGCTGACCCGGGCGCGGGGTCGCATACTGAGCGCCCGCATCGACACCCTGCGCGAGATCGGCTACTTCTTCAGCCACCGCTTTCCGGCCGCGGTCTACCGGGCCTGGCCCTGGTGGCTCTCGGTCGCGACACTGTTCCTGCTCGGCTCGGCGGCGCTGTCGGCCTGGGTGGCGAATTCCGAGTCCGCGCGGCGACATCTCGGCCTGGACACGGATACAGATGCCTTGACGCGGCCCGGTGGCGAATTCGAGACCTACTACTACGAGCACCCGCACGACGCCTTCGCCGCCAAGGTGTGGACCAACAACGCGTGGGTGTCGGCCATGGCGCTGTTCCTCGGGGTGCTCATCCTGCCCGCGGTCTATCTGCTCTTCATGAACGCCATGAACCTCGGGATCAGCGCCGGGCTGATGGCCGAGGCGGGGCGGCTCGGCCCCTTCTTCGGCTGGATCCTGCCGCACGGAATGCTGGAGCTCACAGCGATTTTCGTGGCCGGCGGGGCGGGCCTGAAACTGGGCTGGACCCTGATCGATCCGGGTAAGGAGAGCCGCCCGCAGGCACTGGCCCGGCAGGGCCGGGCGACCGCCGTGATCGCGCTCGGACTGGTCGGCGTGCTCCTGGTTTCGGGCTTCCTGGAGGGCTTCGTGACGCCCAGCGGACTGCCCACCGCACTGCGGGTCGGGATCGGGGCGCTGGCCGAACTCGGCTTCCTGGCCTACGTCTTCGGTCGCGGCAGGATCGCGGTGCGCGAGCAGAAGACAGCGGAGCGCCCGGAGCACATCACGGGCTATTCGATCGAGAAGGGTCCGGAACCGGTTGTGGGAGTAGCGACTTCGTAGTCGCGGAACCGTCGGATTGATTTCCACTGGCCGCAGCGAGTCCGGCTCAGCTGCGGCCAGCGTTGCCGATGACTCTACACAATCGTTATGGCTACGCAACCTCCGACTTGCCCGCCGGGCGTATAACGCGACCAGGCGAAATGCCCCTTCCCCGTAGGGAACCCGGCAAGATCGCTAATACCCCGCATCCGCTTTGCGGACAGTCTGCGGAGGGCCCCGAAACTATCCCCGCGGTCGCGTTTCCGAGCCGATTTCAACCCCTTGTGCGCGATGGGTTTCGAACCCGGCCGGAAGGTTTGCCGAAAACGCGAAAATTTTCCGATCACCACCCCTTCAACCCGCGTTAACCTGGTGTTTCGTCGCAGCTCAGTCCGATTGCCAACGGGTCGCCATCACCCAAACAAACCTCAAGTTTGTTTGATGCGGGTTTCGCTAAATGATCATCAGGCAATGGCCGCCAGTAATCGGACGCATACCCCAGACGGCATCTCCCGGCAAACGATTTTCGCCCTTCCGAGGGCCCGAAATCGCACTCCGGCAACGCCTTCCGCGACCCCCTCCGACCAGGGCGTGCGATCTTCGTCACATCACCTTCGACGTGGGGTTTTCACGGTTCCCGCGGAACGGGCTCGCGACACGCACCCGGGACACAAAAGAAGAAGGCCCCCGATCCGTGTGGATCGAGGGCCTTCCTCATGGTGGGCGAGGGGGGACTTGAACCCCCACGTCCTTACGGACACTGGCACCTGAAGCCAGCGCGTCTGCCATTCCGCCACTCGCCCGAGCGACGGGAAGAAACGTATCACGAGGTTTGCGCCAAAACGAAATCGCCTGGTTATCGGGGGTTCGAACGCGATGCCGTGATGTCGCCAAGACACGGGAACCCAGGGCCGTCGCCAAGAGTTACAGGTGTGGACGATCGTGGATATCATGCAATCAACGTGTCCCTGCGGCGACACGCCACGTCTGCGTGTTGCTTTCTAGGACGCAACCCCGCACGCCACAGAAGGGAGGGGTCTATGGGAATCGTTTCTCGATTCGAACGCCGTCTCCAGGGGGCGGTGGGGGACGTTTTCGCCCGCGTCTTCGGCGGGAGCGTCGTCCCTCAAGAGGTCGAGGCCGCGCTGCAGCGTGAGGCCGCCGACCATATCCAGGATCTCGGCGGCGGGCACCTGCTGGCTCCCAACAGCTATGTCATCACCATCAACGAGTCCGATCTCCGGCAACTCGTCCAGGGTGAGGGACAGCCGGATCGCGATCTGGCCTCGCAGGATTACGAGCTCACGAAGCGTGCATTCACCAAACATCTGCAGGACTACATCCGTGAGCAAGGGTGGCAGACCTACGGCGAAGTGCACGTGGAGTTCGAGGCATCCCCTACGCTGCACACCGGACAGTTCAGGACGCGCGGCCGGGTGGATCCGGACGCGGGTGGGCGGGCAGGCCCGTCACCGGGTCCTGAACGCCCACAACGACCCAACCCGCAACCAGGAGCTGGCCCCATGACGCAGAACTCAGGCTACGACCCAAGCCGTGAGCCCGCGGAGTCCGATCCGCGGAACCGCGGGTACGCGCCCCCGCCTGCGGGCCGCCAAGGTCAGCAGGGTTACGGCGACTACGGCCGCGGCGGTCAGCAGGGCTACGAGCAGGGCGGCTACGGCCAGTCCGAGCAGGGCTACGGCGAGTACCAGAACGGCTACGACTACAACCAGCAGCAGGGCGGCGGTTACGGCCAGCAGGGCGGCTACGCCGAGCAGGGCTACGGCCAGCAGCCGGGCTACAGCGCGCCCGACCAGGCGTACGGCCAGCAGCCCGGTTACGCCGACCAGGCCTACGGGCAGCAGCAGCACGGCTACGACCAGGGCTACGGCGATCAGGCCTACGGCCAGCAGCCGGGCTACGCCGACCAGGCCTACGGGCAGCAGCAGGGCGGTTACGGCCAGCAGGGCTACGCCGACCAGGGCTACGGCCAACAGGGTTACGCCGAGCCGGGCTACGGCCAGCAGCAGGGGTACGGCCAGCAGGGCTACGACCAGTACCCGGATCAGGGCGGCTACGCCGAGGAGGGCTACGGCCAGCAGGGTTACGGGCAGCAGGGCGGCTACGGCGCGGCCCCGGCACGCGCCGGCTCGAGCTACTCGGCCACGCTGCAGCTGGACGACGGCTCCGGCCGCACCTACCAGCTGCGCGAGGGCAGCAACATCATCGGCCGCGGCCAGGACGCGCACTTCCGGCTGCCCGATACCGGAGTTTCGCGGCGGCACATCGAAGTTCGCTGGGACGGCCAGACCGCGATGCTCTCGGACCTGGGTTCGACCAATGGCACGCTGGTCAACGGGTCACCTGTCCAGGATTGGCAGCTGGCCGACGGGGATGTGATCCGCGCCGGACATTCCGAGATCCTGATCCGGATCGTCTGATCCCGTAAGCTCGCGGTGCAGGTCACGATATGGCTAGGAATTCCTCGGTCGTATCGTGATCGCAACCGGTCGTCGGCCCTATGATGCTGCCAACACTCGCGGCGGAGCATGGCCGCGCTATGCAGCAACGCACCGACGCTGACCAGCAAGACACCGGTTGGGGGTCACGGAGCCATACCTCCGTAACTGCCCCGTACCTACGACACGGTCGAACAGGAGGTGGAGCACCGTGCAGGGACTGATCCTGCAATTGACCCGTGCGGGGTTCCTGCTGCTGTTGTGGCTGTTCGTGTGGGCGGTGCTCCGGACCCTGCGCAGCGATATCTACGCGGCTTCCGGCCTTCGGGTCGCGCCTCGGGCCGCAGGCGGTTCCGCGGTGCTCCCATCTTTTCGCCGGGGCCAGAAGGGCGCCAAATATCTCGTGGTGACTCAGGGTTCTCTCGCCGGTACCCGCATCTCACTCGGCTCACAGCCGGTGCTGATCGGACGCGCCGACGACTCCACACTGGTTCTCACCGACGACTACGCCTCCACCCGCCACGCGCGCCTGTCGCCGCGCGGTGAGGACTGGTACGTCGAGGATCTCGGTTCCACCAACGGGACCTACCTCGACCGGTCGAAGGTCACCACTCCGGTGCGAGTTCCACTCGGCACCCCCGTCCGTGTCGGCAAGACAGTGATCGAGCTGCGATCGTGACACTTGTTCTCCGCTACGCCGCCCGTAGCGACCGCGGTCTCGTCCGGGCCAACAACGAGGATTCCGTCTACGCAGGTGCGCGACTGCTCGCGCTCGCGGACGGCATGGGCGGCCACGCCGCCGGTGAGGTCGCCTCGCAACTGATGATCGCCGCGCTGGCGCATCTGGACGACGACGAGCCCGGCGACGATCTGCTCGGCAAGCTCAATCGTGCTGTGCACGAGGGCAATGCCGCCATCGCCGACCAGGTCGAGGAGGAGCCGGAACTCGACGGCATGGGCACCACGCTCACCGCCATCCTGTTCGCCGGGCGCAAACTCGGCCTCGCGCATATCGGCGACTCCCGCGCCTACATGCTCCGCGAGGGTCAGCTGGCCCAGATCACCCGCGACGACACCTTCGTGCAGTCGCTGGTGGACGAGGGCCGGATCACCCCGGAGCAGGCCCATACGCATCCGCAGCGCTCGCTGATCATGCGCGCGCTCACCGGCAACGAGATCGACCCCACCCTGGTGGTGCGCGAGGCCCGGGCCGGGGACCGCTATCTGCTGTGCTCCGACGGTCTCTCGGACGTGGTGTCCGACGAGACCATCGCCAACACCCTGCGCGAGGGCACCACCGACGAGGCGGCCGACCGGCTCATCGAATTGGCCCTGCGCAGTGGCGGTCCCGACAACGTGACCGTGGTGGTCGCCGACGTCATCGATCTGGACTACGGCCAGAGCCATCCGATCGTGGCGGGCGCGGCGTCGGGCGAGGACGAGGACACGCCCCCGCCGAACACCGCCGCGGGCCGGGCCGCCGCCATGCGGCCGCCGCGCGCCACCCCGCGCCGCGCGGTCCAGCAGGCCGAACCCGAACCGCCCAAGAAGAGCCACAAGCTGCGCTGGCTGGCGCTGTCGCTGGCCCTGCTGGTGGCCGTCGGCGCGGGTCTGACCGTGGGCTACAACATGATTCGCAGCAACTACTACGTCGGCGTGGACGGCGAGAAGGTGGTCGTGCTGCGCGGCCTGCCCGGCTCGGTGCTGGGCTACTCGATCCGCGATGTGGATCAGGTCGGATGTGTCACGCGCGCCGGCGAATTGACGCTGGCCGGTCCCGGCGACAAGTTTCCCACCGGCTGCGCGCAGCTGACCCGCAACGATCTGCGCCCCAGCGGCCGCGACTCGGTCGACAAGGGCCTGCCGCCGGGCTCGCGCGACGACGCCGTCAAGCAGATCCGCAATCTGGTGCAGACCGAACTGCTGCCGCCGTGCGAGAAGCAGGCCCCCACTCCGCCTTCCACGCCTCCGGCCACCCCGCCCGCCGACCCGAATCAGCCCGGCACCCCGGTGACCACCACGCCCGCCGCGCCGACCACCCCGGCCGTGCCCGGCGGCCTCACCGGCGGTGAGCGCACCGGCGAGAACCATCAGCTCGAACCCCACAAGTCCGATCAGCCGACCGCTCCTGTCACCACCACCACGGCTCCGCAGACTCCGGGGCAGAACTGCAGGACGGCGGACTGATGTCCGCACCGGCACCGCCGTCCACTGGGGCCTTCCCCAGTCCACCCGGCGGATTCGCTCCTGCGCCGCCACCCGTCACCCGGCGCAATGTGGAGTTGCTGCTACTCGGGTTGGCGGCCGTCATCACCACGGTCTCGCTGGTGCTGGTGGAGGCCAGTCAGGAGCAGGCGATCACCTGGGAGATCGCCAAGCTCGGTGCCGCGTACCTGGCGTTGTTCGGTGTCGCGCATCTGGCGGTGCGGCGGTTCGCGGCCTTCGCGGATCCACTCCTACTACCGATCGCGGCGCTGCTGAACGGGTTGGGCCTGGTGGTCATTCACCGCGTCGACCTAGCGCAGGCACAGGACGCCGCCTTCGCCTCCCTGCCCATCCCCTCCCCCGACGCCAACCAGCAGGTGCTGTGGACGGGGTTGGGGATGGTGGTTTTCATGGGGCTGTTGATCGTGCTGCGTGACTACCGCAGCCTGGCCCGCTACGCCTACACGCTCGGCCTGATCGGATTGATCGCGCTGACGCTGCCCGCGCTGCTGCCGGACCGGTACTCCATGGTCAACGGCGCGAAGATCTGGATCCGGTTGCCCGGCTTCAGTGTTCAGCCCGGCGAGTTCGCCAAGATCGCGCTGATCGTGTTCTTCGCGGGCGTGCTGGTGTCCAAGCGCGACCTGTTCACCGGCGCGGGCAAGCACGTGTTCGGCATGGAACTGCCGCGCATGCGGGATATGGGACCGATCCTGCTGGTGTGGGTGGTGTCGGTGGGCGTGCTGGTGGTCGAGAAGGATCTCGGCACCTGCCTGCTGATCTTCTGCACCGTGCTGTGCATGCTCTACATCGCGACCGAGCGGGTGGGCTGGGTGGTGGTCGGCATGGCGCTGCTGGCGATCGGATTCGTGTTCGCCTACAACGCCTTCGGGCATGTGCGGGTGCGGGTCGAGACCTGGCTGCACCCCTTCGCCGACTACTCCAACACCGGCTATCAGATCTCGCAGTCGCTGTTCGGGCTGGCCACCGGCGGACTGGCCGGGACCGGGCTGGGCAGCGGGCGGCCCTCGCAGGTGCCCTTCGCCAAGACCGACTTCATCATCTCCGCCATCGGTGAGGAGCTCGGCCTGATCGGGCTGACCGCCATCCTGATGTTGTTCTGCGTGTTCACCATTCGCGGCATCCGCACCGCGCTGGCCATTCGCGACAGCTTCGGCAAGCTGCTGGCCGCGGGCCTGGCGTTCACCATCGCCATCCAGGTGTTCGTGGTGGTCGGCGGTGTCACCAAGCTGATTCCGCTGACCGGTCTGACCACGCCGTTCATGTCCTACGGCGGCTCCTCGCTGCTGGCCAACTACGTGCTGCTGGGTCTGCTCATCAAGGTGTCCGATGCCGCGCGGCGGCCGGCTCCCGCGCGCAAGCGGGTCGAGCCGGTCGCCCCGATCGCCGACGCGTCGACGCAACTGCTGCGCAAGGTAGAGGGGGGTGCCGCGTGAACACGCCGCTGCGCCGGGTAGCGCTCGCGGTCATGGTGATGATCGTCGCGCTGCTGGCCAACGCCACCTACGTGCAGGTGTTCAAGGCCGACAGCCTGCGCAACGATCCCCGCAACGTGCGAGTCCTGTTGGACGAGTACGCCCGTCAGCGCGGTCAGATCTCCGCCTCCGGCACCGTGCTCGCGAGTTCGGTGGCCACCGACGACCGCTACAAGTACCTGCGCACCTACCCGACCGATCCGCTGGCCTACGCGCCCGCCACCGGCTACTACTCGATGCAGTACGGCAGCAACGGGCTCGAGCACGCCGAGGACTCGGTGCTCAACGGTTCGGACAACGCGCTGTTCGGGCGGCGGCTGATCGACATGATCTCCGGCCGGGATCCGCGCGGCGGCAATGTGGTGACCACGCTCAACCCGGTGATGCAGAAGGTCGCCTACGAGCAGCTGACCGCCAAGAACCTGACCGGTTCGGTGGTGGCCATCGAGCCCAGCACCGGGCGCATCCTGACCATGGTGTCCACGCCCTCCTACGATCCGAACCTGCTGGCCGGGCACGACGGCGCGGCCACCCAGAAGACCTGGGAGCAGCTGCAGCAGGATCCGCGCCAGCCGATGCTGAATCGCGCTGTCTCGCAGACCTATCCGCCGGGCTCCACCTTCAAGGTGATCGTGACCGCGGCCGCGCTGTCCAACGGCATCGCCAAGCCCGACGACCAGTTCACCGCCGCGCCGCGCATCACGCTGCCCGACACCGCCACCACGCTGGAGAACTACAACGGCAGCCACTGCGGTCCCGGCGACGGCCAAACCGCTTCTCTCACCGAGGCTTTCAAGTACTCGTGTAACACCGCCTTCGCCGAGCTCGGTATGAAGGTGGGGGCGGCCAAGCTCAAGGACGAGGCCAACGCGTTCGGCATCGGGACCCAGCACCCGAACATTCCGATCCCGTGGGCGGACAGCACCGTCGGCACCATTCCCGACAGTGCGGCCATGGCGCAGTCCAGCATCGGGCAGCGCGATGTCGCGCTCACCCCGCTGGACAACGCGGTGGTGGCGGCCACCATCGCCAATGGCGGCGTGCGGATGAAGCCGTATCTGGTGGACCAGCTGCAGGCGCCCGACCTGTCCACGCTGGAGACCACCAAGCCGACCTCGGTGGGCCAGGCGGTCACCCCGCAGGTGGCCACCCAGGTCACCAATCTGATGTTGGAGTCGGAGAAGAACACGCAGGGAGGGACCCAGCCGCGGTCGTATCAGATCGCGTCCAAGACCGGCACCGCCGAGCACGGCGACGATCCGCGCAATACGCCGCCGCACGCCTGGTACATCGCCTTCGCCCCCGCGCAGAACCCGAAGATCGCGATCGCGGTGATCGTGGAGAACGGCGGCGACCGGGCACTGGCCGCCACCGGTGGATCGGTGGCGGCGCCCATCGCGCGGGCGGTGTTGGACGCCGGGCTGGGGGGCTGAACGATATGAAGGTGCAAGGTAGACGGGGTCACGAATGCTGAACAACGGTGCGATGATCGCGGACCGGTACCGGCTGCAGCGGCTTATCGCCACCGGCGGCATGGGCCAGGTCTGGGAAGCGCTGGACACCCGGCTGGACCGCCGGGTCGCGGTGAAGGTGCTCAAGGCGGAATTCTCCACCGATCCGACCTTCCGGCAACGGTTCCGCACCGAGGCGCGGACCACCGCGCAGCTCAATCACCCCGGCATCGCGAGCATTTACGACTACGGCGAGACGCAGGACCCGTCCGGCGGTGAGATCGCCTACCTGGTGATGGAATTCGTGCAGGGCGAACCGCTCAACGCGGTGCTCTCACGGCTCAACCGGCTCTCGGTCGCGCAGGGTCTGGACATGCTCGAGCAGACCGGCCGCGCGCTGCAGGTCGCGCATCTCGCGGGTGTGGTGCACCGGGATGTGAAGCCGGGCAACATCCTCGTGACGCCGACCGGTCAGGTGAAGATCACCGACTTCGGCATCGCCAAGGCCGTGGACGCGTCCCCGGTCACCAAGACCGGCATGGTGATGGGCACCGCCCAGTACATCGCGCCCGAGCAGGCCACCGGCGAGGACGCCACCGCCGCCTCGGACGTGTACTCGCTGGGTGTGGTCGGCTACGAGGCGCTTTCGGGCGCGCGGCCGTTCACCGGTGACGGCGCGCTGACCGTAGCCATGAAGCATGTGCGCGAGGCCCCGCCGCCGCTGCCGGCCGATCTGCCGCCGAATGTGCGCGAGCTGATCGAGATCACCATGGCCAAGGATCCGAGCCAGCGCTACACCGACGGCGGCGAATTCGCCGACGCGGTGGCCGCGGTGCGTTCCGGGCGCAGACCCACGCCGCCCGGCGGTATTCCGGTCACGCCCATGACCGGGGCCACCCGGGTGCTGCCGCCCGGGCCGACCATGATCATTCCGGGCGCCCGGTCCGATCAGGCCACCACGCGCTATCCGACTCCGCCGCAACCGATGCGGCAGCCGCCCGCCGCCCCGGCGACCTCGACCACGGTCATGTCCGGACCCCGCACGCCCGTGGGACCGATGACCTTCACCGGGCCCGCCGACGACGGCTCGTCCGGGCGCTTCACCAACGGCCAGAAGGCCATGGCCGGTCTGGCCGTCGGCGTGCTGATCCTGATCGCGGGTATCGGCATCGTGCTGGCCAGCAGCAACACCCACGACTCCACGCCGCCCCCGAAGACCAGTGCCGTGGTGGCCCCGCCGGTGGTCCCGCCGACCACCACCACTCCCCCGCCGACCACGACCACGAGGGAAAAGCCGGTGCCGCCGCCCCCGGTCACCACCTACGAACCGCCGCCGACCACCACGCCGGAACCGACGACGACACCGCCGCCGGTCACCACCACGACTCCGCCGAAGCCCACCACCACGGCGCCGACCACCACGCCGCAGAAGCCGACCACCACCAATAAGTGGCCGTGGCAGCAGGGCGACATACCATCATGGCCAGTGACTCCGGGCGCGAATCCCGGCGGCGCCGTCCCCAATGGCGGGGTGAGTCCGGGCAGTAATCGCGGGCCGCTCTACACGCAGGACCCCTATTCATCCACAGTCCCGCAGCAAGGATTGCCATGACGACCCCGAAGAACCTCTCCTCCCGCTACGAGCTGGGCGAGATCATCGGGTTCGGTGGCATGTCCGAGGTGCACAAGGCCCGGGATCTGCGGCTCGGCCGCGATGTCGCGATCAAGGTGCTGCGCGCCGACCTCGCCCGCGACCCCACGTTCTACCTGCGCTTCAAGCGTGAGGCGCAGAACGCGGCGGCGCTCAACCATCCGGCCATCGTGGCGGTGTACGACACCGGCGAGGCCGAGGTGGACGGCGGCCCGCTGCCCTACATCGTCATGGAGTACGTGGACGGCGACACCCTGCGCGACATCGTGCGCGGCAAGGGTCCGCTGCCGCCCCGGCGCGCCATGGAGGTGATCGCCGATGTGTGTGCGGCGCTGGACTTCTCGCACCGCAACGGCATCGTGCACCGGGATATGAAGCCCGCCAACATCATGATCAACCGCGCGGGCGCGGTGAAGGTGATGGACTTCGGCATCGCCCGGGCCATCGCCGACAGCTCCAACCCCATGACCCAGACGGCCGCCGTCATCGGCACCGCCCAGTACCTCTCGCCCGAGCAGGCGCGCGGCGAGCAGGTGGACGCGCGCTCGGACGTGTACTCGGTCGGCTGCGTGCTCTACGAGATCCTCACCGGCGAACCGCCTTTCACCGGCGACTCGCCGGTCGCGGTGGCCTACCAGCATGTCCGGGAGGATCCGCGGCTGCCGTCGCAGGTGCATCCGGGCGTGCCGCGCGAACTCGATTCGGTGATCCTCAAGGCGATGAGCAAGAACCCGGCCAACCGGTATCAGACCGCGGCCGAGATGCGCGCCGACCTGATCCGGGTGCTGGGCGGGCAGAAGCCCACCGCGCCCATGATCATGACCGACGAGGACCGCAGCTTCGACGACGAACTGCCGCCGCCGCGCAGCTACCGCACCGTCGAACGCCGCGACGACACCACCGAACAGGAACTGGTCGAGGACAGTCCGCGCAAACGCACCGCGCTCATCGCCATCCTCGCCTTCGCTGCGATCGCGGCGGTGGCCGGGCTGGTGTGGATGCTGGTCAGCGGCTCGCATCCGGATCAGGTCGCGGTGCCGGACGTGGCGAATCAGAACTACCAACTGGCACAACGGGATCTGGAGAAGGCCGGTTTCACGGTCGCCATCCAGCAGAAGAACGATCCCAAGGTGGCGCAGGGCAATGTCATCGCCACCCAGCCGTTGGGCGGTTCGCGCGTCGACAAGGGCAGCACCGTGACCGTGCTGGTGTCGGCGGGACCGCAGCAGGTGCCGGTGCCCAAGCTGGCCGGCCTCACCCAGCAGCAGGCCGAGCAGACCCTGAACTCGCAAGGGCTGCGGCTGAACCCGGATATCAAGAAGCAGACCTCCAGCGTCGACGAGAAGGACAAGGTCGTCGCGCAATCCCCGGACGGCGGCCAGAAGATCGACTCCGACGGCCAGGTCACCATCACCATCGGCACCGGTCCGGAGAAGGTGCGGGTGCCCGACGTGGTCGGCCAGTCCATCGATGTCGCGCAGTCGACGCTGTCGGACACCGCGCAACTCAAGGTGACCGTCCAGGAGGTTCCGAACAACCAGCCCAAGGGCACGGTGATCGCCACCAATCCGGCCGCGGGCTCCAGCGTCGACAAGGGCTCCAATATCACCGTCCAGGTCTCCAGCGGCGACCAGCTGACCATGCCCGACCTGCGCGGCCTGACCCCGGCGCAGGCCGTGGACATGTTGCGGCAGAAGGGCTGGAACGGTCAGATGAGCCAGAACACCATGAGCACGCTGAACGCGGGCGAGGTCGGGCGGATCCTGGCGCAGCAGCCGACGGCGGGCTCGCCGCTGGGCAAGACCCAGACGGTGACGATCACGACCGGCGTGCTGTCGCTCGGCCCGCCGTGAGCCGAATTCGATGACGAGAAACGAGGGTCCGCGGCAAGCGCCGCGGACCCTCGTTGTTTCATGTGAAACCTTGCCGATTGAAATCTAAAGGCGCAGATGCCGGTTCATCGACATGGCCTCCTCCGCCAGATCCGGCAGCTCCACCACCTCGACCCCGTGCTCGCGCAGCCGCTCCACCCCGACGCAGTTGTCCACGAAGGTGCCGGGCTCCCGCCAGGCGATGACCACCCGCCGAATCCCCGCCGCCAGAATGCGATCCGTGCACGGCGCCCGATCCTGGCTCGCGCGCTGCGAGCAGGGTTCCAGGGTGCTGTAGAGCGTGGCGTGCGGCAGGCGCGGATCGCGGGGATCCAGCTTGTTCAGCGCCGACTCCTCGGCATGCACCTTCTCGTCGGTCTCCCGCGACCACCCGTGCTCGATCTCCACGCCGTCCGCGCCGACGATGACCGCACCCACCGCGAAGGCGGTCTCGCTGCGCGGGCACAGCCGCGCCAGCCCGATGGCGTGCCGCATCCAGCCGCGATCCAGCCGCGTCTCATCCGGCATCGGAATCCTCCTTCGGCAGATAGCGCAGCAGCGCGATATCACCGATGCGGCCCACATCGGCCAGTTGCATGCGGTGGTTGGGGCCGCCCGGGAAGGCGGCGGGCCCGAGGAAGCGCGGGGCGGCCGGATCGCCGACCACCAGCGGTGCGACGGCCATCCAGATCTCGTCGGCCAGGCCGCCGGACAGGAAGGCGGTGTGGATGGAGCCGCCGCCCTCGACCATGAGGCGTTCCAGTCCGCGCTTGCCCAGATCGTCCAGCAGCGCCCCGAAATCGATTGCCGCGCCCAGCGATACCACCTCGGCCAGGCCGTCCAGCCGCGCGCCGAGGCGGGCGGCGCCGGAATCGGTGGTGTAGACCAGCCTTTCGCCGCCGCTGTGGAAGAAGCGCAGTTCGGGATCGAGATCGCCACCGGCCGTGACGATCACCCGCACGGGATGGTCCGGTTTGCCCGATGCCACCCGGTGCAGCCGTCGATCGGTGCTGTTGACCAGCAGCCGTGGATTGTCGCGGCGCAGGGTTTCCGCGCCGATCAGGATGGCGTCCGACTCGGCGCGCAGCGCGTCGACCCGATCGAAATCGGCGGCGTTGGACAGCAACAGCCGATCCGGGCTCGCGTCATCGATGTACCCGTCGATGCTGACGGCCACCGACAGCATGACGTGCGGCCTCATCGGGCGGCCCCGCTCATGAGGCGAGGGCCGCGACCTCCGCCTCCAAGGTCTGCACCAGTCCCTCCGCCGGCCGCTCACCGCACACGCCCAGCCAGTTCGCGAGCATGCGGTGCCCGCCCTGGGTGAGCACGGATTCGGGGTGGAACTGCACACCGTGGATGGGCAGATCGCGATGCCGCAGGGCCATGACGATGCCGGTTTCGGTGCGGCCCAGCACCTCCAGCTCCGGCGGCATGGTCTCCTCGACGACGGTCAGGGAGTGGTAGCGGGTGGCGGTGAACGGGTCGGGCAGCCCGGCCAGCACGCCCGCGCCGATGTGGAAGACATCGCTGGTCTTGCCGTGCAGCAGTTCCGGGGCCCGGGTCACGGTCGCGCCGAAGGCCTCGCCGATGGCCTGATGACCCAGGCAGACGCCGAGCAGCGGGGTGGCGTGCTTGGCGGCGGCGTGCACCAGCGGAATGCTCGCGCCCGCGCGATCGGGGCTGCCGGGCCCGGGGCTGATCAACACCCCGTCGTAGTCCTGCACAACCTTGTCCACATCCGCGAGCCGATCGTCGTCGTTGCGCCAGACCTCGGCATCCACACCCAGCTGTCCGAGATACTGGACAAGGTTGAACACGAAGCTGTCGTAGTTGTCGACGACCAGTACACGCATGATTCGAGAGTAGTGGGCGCGGCGCTCGCCGTCGCATGCAATACCGCCGAACCGTGTCGCCACAATCGCCCCGGGACTCCCCAACGACACTTTCCCCAGGGTTGCCGGGATAATGTCTACGCAGACAGAACGCCGAATACGAGGACGTCATGCCTAAGTCGAAGGTCCGGAAGAAGACCGATTACACGATCAACCCGGCGAGCCGCACTCCTGTGCGCGTGAAGTCGGCTGGTCCGTCGCCCGTTTGGTACGTCGGCATCATGCTGGGCTTCATGCTGGCCGGTCTGGCCTGGCTGCTTGTGTACTACCTGGCCAACGAGCAGATCAGCTGGATGAGCGACCTGGGCGCCTGGAACTTCCTGATCGGGTTCGGCCTGATGGTGGTCGGCCTGATCATGACCATGCGCTGGCGCTAGTGCCCCGCCGGCCGTGTGCCTTACATCATTGTTATTCATACACACCTGTGGATGACCTTGTGGACAACTCGAGGAGGGAGTGGGGACAGTGACAGCGACCGATCCCTCCTCCCGCCTGGCCTGGTCCACACCCATGGCCGCGGTCGTGGTGTGCGGCATCGGCGGCATCGTGCTGGCCGCGGCCGCCTTGCTTTCGAACGACGGTCCCGGCCGCCTGCTCATCGGGCTGGCCGCCGTGGGACTGCTGTTCATGACCGTCGTGGGCCTGCGGCAGCGGCCGCGGCTGGCGGTCGAACCCGGTAATCCGGTGCAGGTCGTGGTGCGCGGCCTGACCGGCGCCCAGCGCTACACCCCCCAGCAGATCCTCCGCGTCCGCGTGGTGAACTACCGGCGACTCGGCCGGAAGATGCCCATGCTGGAGATGGATGTGGATCATCAGGGCGACGAGAAGCTCATGATCTTCGGCCGCTGGGATCTGGGCGCGCACCCCGAGGATGTCCTCGAGGTGCTGCGAATTCACCTGGCGCGCTAGGCCGGGATATACGGGAGGACCACGCCCGACGGCGCGGTCAGCACCGTCACCAGGATCGCGGCGATTCCCAGTGCGGCGACCGCCGCCCAGCCGATATTCAAGGCGACCCTGGTATCTCGCGCGCCGACCCACCGCGGCAGATAGAGGATCCCCGCGGTCGCGGCGGTGCCGCACACCAGTCCGCCCAGATGCGCCCAGATCGAAATCCCCGGCACCGCGAACGTGATGACCAGGTTGATCACCAGCAGCACCATGATTTGGGTGAGGTTCTGCCGGGTCCGGAGCATGATCACGGCCACCGCGCCGAAGATCCCGAAGATCGCGCCCGACGCACCGGCGGAATGGCTCTGAGCACCGTAGAACGCGATCACGGCAGCCGAGCCGCCCAGCAACGACACCAGATACACGGCCAGATACCGCGCCCGGCCGAGTGCCACCTCGCAATAGGGACCGAGCATGTACAGCGCGAACATGTTGGCGAGCAGATGGATCGGGCCGTAGTGGAGGAAACCGGAGCCGATCACCCGTTCCCATTGGCCGTTGCCGACCTGAACGGGCACCATTTCCCAGCGCTGGAACAGCCTCGAGAAGTCGTTGTGCGCCAAGCTCTGCGCCTGGAAGGCCGTGATCGCGAAGACGATCACATTGATCGCGATCAGCGCGTAGGTGACGTACGGAACCGGGATCTGCCGCGACACGTCCGTCCCGGCGATATTGCGCACCGGCCGGACGTCATTGCGCCCCTGCTGGACACACACCACACAGTGCTGCCCCACCGCCGCCGGGGTGAGGCACTCCGGGCAGGCCGGACGCCCGCACCTGGTGCAGGCCAGACCGGTGGGCCGGTCGGGATGGCGGTAGCAGACGGGTGCGGGCGGCTTGGGTTGCATGTGAGTTCTTTTCCGCTGTGGACTGATTCAGGAGATCGTGATGCTCTCGATGACGACGTCGTCCTTGGGCCGGTCGTTGCGATCGGTCGAGGTGGCGGCGATGGCGTCGACCACCTTGCGCGAATCCGGGTCGACCACTTCGCCGAAGATGGTGTGCCGCCGGTTCAGGTGCGGCTGCGCGCCGACCGTGATGAAGAACTGGGAGCCGTTGGTGCCCGGCCCGGCATTGGCCATGGCCAGCAGGTAGCCGCGGTCGAAGCGGAGTTCGGGATGGAATTCGTCCTTGAACTCGTAGCCCGGGCCGCCGCGGCCGGTGCCGGTGGGGTCACCGCCCTGAATCATGAATCCGTCGATCACGCGGTGGAAGATCGCGCCGTCGTAGAACGGTCCGGACTTCTCGCCCTTGGCGTTCGCGGTGGTGTACGGCGCGGAACCCTCGGCCAGGCCGATGAAGTTCTTGACCGTCTTGGGTGCGTGGTTACCGAAGAGCGAGATCTTGATGTCACCGTGGTTGGTGTGGAGGGTGGCCACGGCGGTCTGATTCGGTGAGGTCACGCCCGCCATCGTAGGTGCAGGCGCGATCCACATCCCGATTCGGCACACTTCCAGCAGCCGAAATCGCCGCACAGTGTGATTCCCTGCCCGAATTCGGGCAGAAAAGTGGCGGAACCGAGCTCGGCATGGCAAGTTCGGTCGGGTGAATGACGGGGTTCCGGCCGATCTGGTCCGCCATGTGGCGGCCTCCACCGGCCTGCCGACCGCCGTGGCCGCCCGCGTGGTCGCCGACGTCGCCGGATACTTCGACGAGACCGCCGAGCAGTTCGTGCGCCGCAGACATGCCGAACTCCAGGGCCGCCAGGTCCGCAATGCCGAGATCTGGCAGCGCCTGGCGGACGAGCTCGCGCAGCGCCCGGTGGCCGCCCCCGAATTCACCGAACGACAGCTGCGTCGCATCGTCTACGGGTAGGAGTCCGCCGCGCAATGTGTGGAATCGTCGGTTATATCGGGCATCGTGAGGCCGTCCCGGTCCTGCTGGAGGGCCTGCACCGGCTCGAGTACCGGGGCTACGACTCCGCGGGCCTGGCCGTGCCGCACCGGGGCCGCCTGCGCGTCACCAAGACCCAGGGCCGGGTCCAGGACCTGCGCGACCGGGTCGACGCCGAGGGCGCGCGGCTGAAGGGCAATGTCGGCATCGCCCACACCCGCTGGGCCACCCACGGCGAACCCTCCGACGCCAACGCGCACCCGCACACCGACGGCTCCGGCCGGATCGCGGTGGTGCACAACGGGATCGTCGAGAACGCCGAGGAACTACGCGCCTCCCTCACCGCCGAGGGCGTGGAATTCGTCTCCGACACCGATACCGAGGCCATCGCCCACCTGGTCGCCGCCGCCCTGGACGGGGCCGAGACCCTCGAGGACGCGGTGCGCACCGCCATGCGCCGCGTCGAGGGCACCTACGGCCTGCTGGTGCTCGACGCCCGCCGCCCCGACGAACTGGTGGTGGCCCGCAACGGCTCCCCCATCGTGCTCGGCGTCGGCGACGGCGAGATGTTCGTGGCTTCCGACGTGGCCGCCCTGGTGCACCACACCCAGCGCGTGGTATTCCTCGACGACGGCGAGCTGGCCACCGTGCGCGCCGGCGAATTCCGCACCAGCACACTGGGTCTCGAGGCCCGGCGCACCGACAAGATCCCCACCACCATCGATATGGCGGCGGAGGACTACGCGCTGGGCGGGTACCCCGACTTCATGCGCAAGGAAATGGCCGAACAGCCCGACGCCGTGCGCCGGGCCCTCCGCGGCCGGCTGGACGAACGATTCGCGACCGCCCACCTGGGCGGGCTCAATATGGACGCGCGCGAGCTGCGCGGCATCAGCAAGGTGGTGTTCCTGGGCTGCGGCTCGGCCTATTACGCGGGCCAGCTGGGCGCGCAGCTGGTCGAGGAGCTGGCCCGGATTCCGGCCACCGCCGAACCCGCCTCGGAATTCCGCTACCGCAATCCGGTAGTGGATCCGGACGCGCTCTACGTCGCCATCAGCCAGTCCGGCGAGACCATCGATACCCTTGCGGCCGTTCAGGAATTGCAGCGCAAGGGCGGCCGGGTGATCGGCGCGGTGAACGTGGTCGGCAGCGCCATCGCCCGCGAATGCGGTGCGGGCGTGTTCCTGCACGCGGGGCCCGAGGTCTCGGTGGCGTCCACCAAGGCGCTGACCAATATGACGGTCTCCTTCGCCATGCTGGCCCTGCTGCTCGGCCGGGTCCGCGATCTGTCGGCGGCCGGGGGCGAGCGCATCGTCAACGGCCTGCGCGCACTGCCCGACGCCATCGACGCGGTGCTGGCCGCCGATGCCGCCATCGCGGATATCGCGGCCCGATATGCCAAGGCGCGCAGCATGTTCTTCATCGGCCGGGTGCGCGCGTGGCCGGTGGCGCGCGAGGGTGCGCAGAAGCTCAAGGAGATCTCCTACATTCACGCCGAGGCGTATCAGGGCTCCGAGCTCAAGCACGGTCCGCTGGCGCTGATCGATCCGGAGATGCCGAGCATCGTCCTGGTGCCGGGTGATGAATTGCTCGCCAAGAACATCACCACCATCGAGCAGATCAAGGCGCGCGGCGGGCCCGTCATCGCCGTCACCAACACCGATCTGCCGGATGGCTTGGCGGATGCCGTAATTCGCGTTCCGGCGGTATGCGCCGAACTGGATCCGATCATTCTGACGATCCCGCTGCAACTACTCGCCTATCACACGGCCATGGCTCTGGGCCGGGACGTCGACAAGCCCCGAAACCTGGCCAAGAGCGTTACCGTCGAGTAACCGCTGAGCGCCCCCAGTCCGTGCACGAATTCCATTGCTGTGCCAGCATGGTCGGATGGAGCTGGGGAGCGTTCGTAACAAGGTCATCGTGGCCGCCCTATTCGCGATTGCGGGCGGCGTCATCGCGTTCTTCGTGAGCAAGCGCCCGCAGCCGCCGGCACCGGCCGCGGAGCCGCCGCGCCTGGGCTATTCGCGCAACGGCTCCGCGCCGACACCGGATCTGGTCACCCACTGACCCGGCGGCGAGCGGTAGGGCTCGGTCAGCGGCTGACCGAGCGCTTGTACTGACGCACGGCCAGCGGCACGAAGATCGCCAGGATCACGACCACCCAGATCAGGGTGGTCGCCACCGGATGCCGCATGGACCAGACATCGGGCGGCGGCAGCTGCGCGCTGGTGTTGCCGAACAGGTCGCGGGTGGCCTGGGTCAAGGCCGACACCGGATTCCAGTTCGCGAACAGCTTCAGCGGCGCGGGCAGCTTGTCCAGTGGCACGAAGGTGTTGGCCAGGAAGGTGAGCGGGAAGATCACCATGAACACCGCGTTGTTGAACACCTCGGGCGCCCGCACGATCAGGCCGATCACCGCCATGATCCAGGAGACGGCGTAGGCAAACAGCAACAGCAGCAGGTAGGCCAGCACCGCGTCCAGGAACGAGCCGCGGATGCGCCAGCCGACCAGCAGACCGGCCAGTGACATCACCACCAGGCTCACCATATTGATGACCACGTCGGCACTGGTGCGCCCGATCAGGACCGCCGCCGGTTCCATTGGCAGCGAACGGAATCGGTCGATGATGCCCTTCTGCATGTCCTCGGCCAGGCTCAGACCGGTGAAGGTGCCGCCGAAAACAACCGTCTGGGCGAAGATTCCGGCGATCAGGAACTCGCGGTAGCCGCCCGACATGCCCGGCACCTGAATCGCGGTGCCGAACACGTACGCGAACAACAGCACGAACATGATCGGCGACAGCGTGGTGAAGATCAGGACGTCGGGGACGCGCTTGATCTTGATGACATTGCGCTTGGTGATGGTCAGGCTGTCACTGACCAGCATGGCGAGTCGCTGTGTGAGCGAGGGCTTTTCGGCGACAGCGAGCGTGGCGCTCATCGGGCTCCTCCGACCTTCTCATCGGCCTTCTGGTTTCCGTTGATCAGTTCCTCGGCCTCGTGCCCGGTCAACGAGAGGAACACATCGTCGAGCGAGGGCCGCCGCAGACCCACATCGTGAATGCTCACCTCGTGTTTGGTGAGCTGCCCGATGGCGTCCACCAGCGCCTGCGACCCGTCGTTGACCGGGACGATGATGCGCCGCATGCTCGGCTCCAGCCGAATCTCCCCGTGCGCCAAGCCTTCCAGGGCCCGCTGCGCGATGGCGAGATTGTCCGCGTGGTCGACGACCAACTCGATGCGGTCGCCGCCCACCATGGCCTTGAGCTCGTCCGAGGTGCCCTCGGCGATGACCCGGCCGTGGTCGATGACCGCGATGGAATCGGCCAGCCGGTCCGCCTCCTCGAGGTACTGGGTGGTCAGCAGCAGCGTGGTGCCGCCCGCCACCAGTTCCTCGATGACATCCCAGAGATCCAGGCGCGCACGGGGATCCAGGCCGGTGGTGGGCTCGTCGAGGAACAGCACCGGCGGATTCGCGACCAGCGCGCCCGCCAGGTCGAGGCGGCGGCGCATACCGCCGGAGTAGCCCTTGACCGGCCGGTCGGCGGCGTCGGCGAGGCGGAAGCGGTCCAGCAGCTCGCGCGCGCGTTCCTTACTGCGCTGCACGCCCATGTGATAGAGCCGCCCGACCATTTCGAGATTCTCGAAACCCGTGAGGTATTCGTCGACCGCGGCGTACTGCCCCGAGGTGCCGATGCGCGAACGCAACAGCTGGGGATCCTTCAGAACATCCACACCGGCGACGGTGGCGTGGCCGGCGTCCGGAATCAGCAGGGTGGTGAGCACCCGCACCGCGGTGGTCTTACCGGCACCGTTCGGGCCGAGCAGGGCGGTGACGGTGCCTTCGGGGACGGACAGGTCCAGACCGTCGAGTGCGACCAGACGGCCGTACTTCTTGACCAGTCCCTCGGCAACTATGGCGTCGGGCATGATTCTCCTGACTATGCGCTGGCTCTGAACTGCACAAATAGGGTCGAACAAGACCAAACGCTCTCGGCCAGTATGGCCCGGCACGCAAGTGGCCGCATCCCAATGGGGGTCCGGCGGTGCTCGGGGGTGCCGGTATGGGATGCGGCCGAATCGATGATCCGCCCGGCCATCGGCTTCGATCGCGAGTAGTGCGCTACTCGAATCGAATTCGGCGAAGGACGCAATTCGGTCACGAACCCATGCTGCCACTCGGGTACGACATCTTTTCCTCGAAAAAATCTTGGAACGCGGTGCCCCGATAGCCACACAATCGGAAATCGTCGCGTAGGATCGTTCCCGTCGGCCCCTCCCCCCCGGGCCGACCTAACGCGGGCCTCGGCTAACTCCCCCCCTTCGCCGAGGCCCGCCCCTATGTCCGGGGTCGGTTGCGCCGGGGTCGGAATCGCCGTCAGACGAGCGGGCGAATCATGTTGCGGCGCAGCACATGCCCGTGCAGCCGGTTGATCCCCTTCACCCGCACCGTGGCCAGGTGCCGCAGCGTGAATTCCGGATCGTCCTCGATCGCCCCGGCCACCCCGTCATCGACCAGCACGGTGCCCGGACGCGCCACACCGGTGAGCCGCGCGGCGGTGTTCACCACCGAACCGTAGAGGTCGCCGAAGCGTTGCAGGACACTGCCGTAGGCCAGTCCGACCCGCAATTCCTGGGTCACGCCGTGCGAGGCGACGGCGGCCTCCTGCACCGCGATCGCGATCCGCGCGCCCTGGGCGGCCGTGGCGGCCGCGAACATGACTTCGTCGCCGACGTTCTTGATCACCCAGCCGCCATTGGCCACGATGGCATTGCTGGTGGCCGTCTCGAACGCCTCCAGCAGCGCCGACAGCTCATCGGGCTCCAGGTGGCGGGTCAGGCGGGTGTAGCCGACCATATCGGCGAAGCCGACGGCCAGCACCCGCAGCGTGTCCCCCGCGACCGAGCCGGCGTCCAGGGAACGGGCCAGCGCCGCGTCCAGATGCCGCCGAAAGGCATAGCGCTGCAACGTCTCGAATTCGGTCACCACCTCGTCGGTGGCGATGCGCGCGGCCTCGGCCGGATCGGTGTCCGGTTTCTCCTTGGTGATGGTGGCGATGCGGGCCAGGATCTCCTCGGTCACCAGATCCACCTGCCACTCCGCCAGCCGCGCCATGGACCGGCCCAGCGTGCGCGCGGCGGTGGTCTGCCGGTGAATGTCCGCGGAGGCGAGCACATTCAGCTTGGCGAAGGTCTTGGCGGCCTCGATATCGGAGTCGCTGTACTCGACCGCGTTGTCGTCGGGATCGGCCGGGAAGCCCAGCGACACCCACAGCCGCCGGGTGATCGAGTTGGGCAGCCCCGTCAGCTCCGAGACCTGCTGCCGGTCGTACTTGCGCGCACCCCCGAGCAGGTACGGCTCCACCACGGACTGCACCAGCTCGGAGATCTCAGTGGACGCCATGCCCACGACGATACGACGTGAAACGGGCCGAAAACCGCCGCTTGTCCCGTGTCACAATGGCGAAGTTTCCGGCCCGGTGGGAGCTTTCAGCGGGTGGTGACCTCGTGCCAGAGATCGGCGTCATTGCGCTGACGCAGCTTGCTGATTCCGAACACGACGGCGGCGATCACAACGATCGTGAGAACGAATTTCATGAAATCCACAGTACTGGAACCACAGTCGGGCCACCGGAACGACAAAAGCCGCAGACCGATTGGTCTGCGGCGAATTTGTGGAGCCTAGGGGAATCGAACCCCTAACCCCTGCCTTGCAAAGGCAGTGCTCTGCCAATTGAGCTAAGGCCCCTTGGGAAGGCAGTTCGATCTTTACCTGTAAGTGGGCCTAGGAGGACTTGAACCTCCGACCTCTTCGTTATCAGCGAAGCGCTCTAACCGCCTGAGCTATAGGCCCTTAGTGGGTGTTCGGAGTGTGTAACTCGAACGAGGCAGAAGATTACCGTACCCAACCGTCGATAACCAAAACGGCCGGTCAGCGGGCTGCGAGTGCAGACCGGACCGGCCGTCGCGGCGGATCGAAAGAGCGGTGCTTCTGGTCGGCCCGGCCTAGTCCGGATCGGCCAGGGTGACCTGGATGCCGCCGACCAGATCGGTGCACTGGTTGTAGACGAACACGCCCACGGTGGACAGCGCGGTCAGCAGCACCACATTGATGAGGCCGATGACGCCGGCGTAGCCGAAGACCGAGCCCGCGTCGATGAGCGCCGAGCTGGAGTTGGAGCTGTCGGCGAAGTCGCCCAGGGTGGAGTTCACGCGCTCCCACACGCCCATGCCCTCGAGCACCAGGTACAGCAGGCCGACCGCCAGCATCCACACGAAGAACATGGCCACGCTGATCACCAGCGAGACCTTCAGCGTGGACCACGGGTCGATGTGGCGCAGCTGCACGGTGGCGCGCAGCGGCTCACCGGTGGCCGCGGCCTGCGCCACCGCCGCGGGGGCGGACGGCGAGACCGGACCGGCCGGCGCGATCGGCTCCGGCGGCGGCAGCGGGTGCCGCAGCTCGGACAGATCGGGCAGATCCTTGACCAGTTCCGGACGGGCGATGCTGCGGGTCGGTCCGTCGATGCCGACGGACTTCACCATCGCCGCCTCCTTGCGCGCCGCCTTGGCCGCCAGGTCGGCGGTCGTGCGCGCGTTGGAGACACCGCCCTGCAGACCGCCGCCCTGCAGACCGCCGCCCTGCAGACCGCCGCCACCCTTGAGGCTGCCGGTGCTGCCCGGGGTCGCGGACTGGCCGGGGCGGTACAGGTTGGACTGCGGCTCCCGCTGCGGCAGCTGCGACCAACCCTCCTGGAAGGGCGAACCGCCCTGTGCGTCCGGGGAATCCGCGGAGGCGGCCTCTGCCGAATTGTTACCTTCCGGCCCGAAATCGCCGGAGTGGTCCGACAATTCGGGTGATTGCGGCGCACCGCCCTCATTCCCGCCGGGCCGCGGAATGGGCCGCGGCGGAATCGGGGACGGGGCGATTCTCTCGGTCACGCCATTGGCATGACCGCGCTGGTCATTCGGCTGATTCGTGGTCAATGGTGAATCCTTCGATCCGTGTGTGCCGCCGCTGCTGTGGTGAAACTACTGCTTCGCCGAACCGCTGGTGTCATCTTCGGCAACCTGGTCGGGCTCATCCGCGTTCCGAGCGATCGCGAGCAAAGTATCGCCCTCGCCCAGGTTCATCAACCGCACGCCCTTGGTTTGACGCCCGGCCTTGCGAACCTGGTGCGCCAGCGTACGAATGACACCGCCGCCGGAGGTGATCGCGTAGAGCTCATCCTCGTCATTGACGATGAGCGCACCGACAAGACTGCCACGCTTCTCGTCGTACTGGATCGTCAGCACGCCCTTGCCGCCGCGACCCTGCGCCGTGTACTCGTCGATGGCCGTACGCTTCGAGTACCCACCGGCGGTCGCGACAAGCAGATAGATGCCCTCTTCGTCGCGAACCACGTTGAGCGACAACAGTTCATCGTCGGCGTTGAAGCGCATGCCCTGCACGCCGGAGGTGGCGCGGCCCATCGGGCGCAGCACCTCGTCATTGGCGTTGAAGCGGATGGACTGGCCGTGCGCCGACACCAGGAGCAGGTCGTCCTCGGCCGAACACAGTGCCGCACCGACCAATTCGTCCTCATCGCGCAGATTGACCGCCACGATGCCGCCGGTGCGGTTGGAGTCGAAATCGGTCAGCTTCGACTTCTTCACCAGGCCCTTGCGGGTGGCCAGCACCAGGTAGGGCGCGTCCTCGTAGGACTTGATCTGGATGACCTGGGCGATCTTCTCGTCCGGCTGGAAGGCCAGCAGGTTGGCCACGTGCTGGCCGCGCGCGGTGCGGTTGGCCTCGGGCAGCTCGTACGCCTTGGCCCGGTACACCCGGCCCTTGTTGGTGAAGAACAGCAGCCAGTCGTGGGTCGAGGTGATGAAGAAGTGCTTGACGATGTCGTCCTGCTTGAGACCCGCGCCCTGCACGCCCTTGCCGCCGCGCTTCTGCGAGCGGTACAGGTCGGTCTTGGTGCGCTTGGCGTAGCCGGTCTCGGTGATCGTCACGACCACGTCCTCGCGGGCGATCAGGTCCTCGTCCTGCACGTCGCCGTCGGCCGCGATGATCTTGGTGCGGCGCTCGTCGCCGTACTTGTCGACGATCTCGGCCAATTCGTCGCGGACGATGGAACGCTGCCGCTCCGGCTTGGCCAGAATGTCGTTCAAATCGGCGATCTCGGCCTCGATCTTGGCCAACTCGTCGAGGATCTTCTGCCGTTCCAGGGCGGACAGGCGGCGCAGCTGCATGTCGAGGATGGCCGTCGCCTGGATCTCGTCGATCTCCAGCAACTGCATCAGGCCGGTGCGCGCGGTCTCGGTGTCGGCCGAGCGGCGGATCAACGCGATCACGGCGTCCAGCTGATCGAGCGCCTTCACCAAACCGCGCAGGATGTGAGCCCGCTCCTCGGCCTTGCGCAGCAGGTAGCGGGTGCGCCGGACGATGACTTCCAACTGGTGGTTCACGTACAGCCGGATCATCTGATCCAGGCGCAGCGTGCGCGGCACCTTGTCGACGATCGAGAGCATGTTGCAGCCGAAGGAGGTCTGCAGCTGGGTGTGCTTGTAGAGGTTGTTCAGCACCACCTTGGCGATGGCGTCGCGCTTCACCGTGATGACGATGCGCAGACCCACGCGGTCGGAGGACTCGTCGTGGATGTCGGAGACGCCCGCGATCTTGCCGTCCTTGACCTGCTCGGCGATCGCGTTGATGAAGTTGTCGGTATTGACCTGGAACGGCAGCTCGGTGATGACGATCGTGGTGCGACCCCGGTTGTCCTCCTCGATCTCCACCACACCGCGCATGCGGACCGAACCGCGACCGGTGGTGTAGGCGTCGATGATGCCCTGGGTACCCACGATCAGGCCGGCGGTCGGGAAGTCCGGGCCCTTCACGCGCTCGATGCACGCGGCGAGGGTGGTCTCCTCGTCGGCGTCGTGATGCTCCAGCGCCCAGTAGATGGCCTCGGCCAGCTCGTTCAGGTTGTGCGGCGGGATGTTCGTCGCCATACCGACGGCAATACCGTTGGAGCCGTTCATGAGCAGGGCGGGCACCCGGCTCGGCAGCACCGTCGGTTCCTGCGTCTTACCGTCGTAGTTCGGAATGAAATCGACCGTCTCGTGGTCGATCTCGCGCAGCATCTCCATCGCCAGCGGCGTCAGGCGGCACTCCGTGTAGCGCATGGCGGCCGCGCCGTCATTGCCGCGGGAACCGAAGTTGCCCTGGCCGTCGACCAGCGGGTAGCGCAGCGACCACGGCTGCGCCATGCGCACCAGGGTGTCGTAGATCGCGGTGTCACCGTGCGGGTGGTAGTTGCCCATGGTGTCGGCGACCGGGCGCGCGGACTTCACATATCCGCGGTCGGGCCGATACCCGTTGTCGTACATCGCGTAGAGAATTCGCCGGTGCACCGGCTTCAGGCCGTCGCGCACCTCGGGCAGCGCGCGGCCCACGATCACGCTCATCGCGTAATCGATGTAGGAGTTCTGCATCTCCTGCTGAATGTCGACCGGCTCGATGCGGTCGCCGCCCGAGGGCGGCAGCGTGGTGTCAGTCATGAATTAGTCTCCGTAGGAAGTCTTTTGGGGCGAATCCGAGTGCAGGCAGGCGGCTACACGTCCAGGAATCGCACGTCCTTGGCATTCCGAGTGATGAAGCTGCGCCGGGCCTCGACGTCCTCACCCATCAGGATCGAGAACAGCTCGTCGGCGGCAGCCGCGTCGTCCAGGGTGACCAGACGCAGGACGCGGACGCTCGGGTCCATCGTCGTCTCCCACAGCTCCTTCGGGTTCATCTCACCGAGACCCTTGTAGCGCTGGATACCGTCGTCCTTGTTGATCTTCTTGCCCGCCGCCAGGCCACGCTCCAGCAGCCCGTCGCGCTCCTTGTCGGAGTAGGCGAACTCCGGCTCGGACCGCTGCCACTTCAGCTTGTACAGCGGCGGCATGGCCAGGAACACGTGACCGTGCTCGACCAGCGGGCGCATGAAGCGGAACAGCAGGGTCAGCAGCAACGTCGAGATGTGCTGGCCGTCGACGTCGGCGTCGGCCATCAGCACGATCTTGTGATAGCGCAGCTTGGCGATGTCGAACTCGTCGTGGATGCCGGTGCCGAAGGCCGTGATGATGGACTGGACCTCGGTGTTCTTCAGCACGCGGTCGATGCGCGCCTTCTCCACATTGATGATCTTGCCGCGCAGCGGCAGGATCGCCTGGTACATGGAGTCACGGCCGGACTTGGCCGAGCCACCGGCGGAGTCGCCCTCCACGATGTAGATCTCGGACTTGCTCGGATCCTTGGAACGGCAGTCGGCCAGCTTGCCCGGCAGGCCGCCCAGATCGGTGGCGGACTTGCGCCGCACCAGCTCTCGCGCCTTGCGGGCCGCGACCCGCGCCTGGGCGGACGAAACCGCCTTCTGCACAATGGTCTTCGCATCGGCCGGGTTGGCCTCGAACCAGTGCGAGATGTGCTCGTTGCAGGTCCGCTGGACGAAGGACTTCACCTCGGTATTACCGAGCTTGGTCTTGGTCTGGCCCTCGAACTGCGGGTCGGCGATCTTGACGCTCACGATGGCGGCGAGACCCTCACGGATGTCGTCACCGGTGAGGTTGCCTTCCTTCTCCTTGAGGAGCTTCTTGTCCTTCGCGTACTTGTTCACCACCGTGGTGAGCGCCGCGCGGAAGCCCTCCTCGTGGGTGCCGCCCTCGTGGGTGTTGATGGTGTTGGCGAAGGTGTGGACCGACTCGGAGTAGCCCGAGTTCCACTGCATCGCGACCTCGACCTCATGGCCGGTGCCCTTGCCGGTGAACGCCACGATCGAGTTGTGGATCGGCGTCTTGGTCCGGTTGATGTGCTTGACGTAGTCCTCGAGACCGCCCGGGTAGTGGTAGGTCCGGGTCTTCACCTTCGGCTCGGCGGCCGGGGCGTTCTCGTCGAGATGCTTGGGCGCCTCGGCGGTTTCGCTGACCACCTCGTCGATGACGTCGCTCTCGGCCACCCGCTGATCGGTCAGCGTGATGGTGAGGCCCTTGTTCAGGAACGCCATCTCCTGCAGGCGGCGCGCCACCGTCTCGAAGCTGAACGTGGTGGTCTCGAAGATCTCCGGATCCGGCCAGAACCGGATGGTGGTGCCGGTGCGCTTGGTCGCGCCGCCCTGCACCAGCTTCCCGGGCTTGGAGTCCTTGTACTCCTGGCTCCAGTGGAAGCCGTCGGTGTCCACATCGGCCTCGAGGCGGGTGGACAGCGCGTTCACCACCGAGATGCCGACGCCGTGCAGACCGCCGGAGACGGCATACGATTCGCCGTCGAACTTGCCGCCGGCGTGCAGCTGGGTCATGACGACCTCGATGGTCGGCACCCCCTGCGCGTGCATGGCGACCGGGATACCGCGGCCGTCGTCGACGACCTCGACACCGCCGTCGGCCAGCAGCGTGACATCGACGCGCGAGGCGTACCCGGCCATCGCCTCATCGACGGAGTTGTCGACGACCTCCCAGATCAGGTGGTGCAGGCCCCGCTCACCGGTGGAACCGATGTACATACCGGGGCGTTTGCGAACCGCCTCGAGGCCCTCGAGGACGGTGATGGATTCGGCACCGTAGTTCGACGGCTTGCCGTTCTTCGGCGGGGTCGAGCCTTCTGCGTTGGAGTCCATGGCAGCCACTGGTGGGTAGCTCTCCTTACTTGCTGATCCTCCCGGCGCAGTGCGGTGGCACGCGTTGAGCCGTCAGACACTGTCTGCTCGAGCACCAGGCAGTGTCTGCTCGAGAATTACGGGGGCTCACGCGCGGGCGCTACGGAACGCGCCGGGAGGTATCGCCGCTAGTTACTCCCCCATCCTACTGGTACGACCGACAGAGAACGCACCTATGACACCCCTGAGTGGGCCGTAGGGTCATGAAATCGACCAACGATATGACCGGTTATGGGTGTGGGGGGTTCCGGAAGCCTCAGCGGGCGATGCGCGCGTGGCCCGGAGACCGTTTGCGCGAGGGTTCGAATCGATCTCGCAGCGGGCCGCGGCGAGACCGAAACGTTCCACGTGAAACAAGATCTATCCGTAGGTGTCGCGCGGACCTCGGCCTTTGACGTGCCGGTCGCCGTGCCGCCAGCTCGGGGCGGTCGGGCCATTGATCTTGAGCTGTTTGACCACGCCGTTGCCGACCGCGGCCGCGATCTTGGCCAGGATCTGCGACTGGAACATGCGCAGCTGGGTGGCCCAGGCGGTGGACTCGGCCTGAATGCTCAGAATGCCGTTCTCGAGCGAGATCGGCGTGGCGTGCGCGGCGATGTCCTCCCCCACCACGCTGGACCAGCGGCCGAAGACGGTGCCCTCGGCGACCTTGCCGGACCAGCCGCGGCCCTTGGCCAGCTGCATGGCGAGAGCCGAAAGGGTCTGTGGATCACGCTCGTCCGGATGCGCGCCCGACCAACCGGTGCGGCGACGCCGCAGCGATCGGATACCGCCCTGACGCGGCGAGGCGCGCCCCTGGCCCACCGATTTCCCGGCCGCCCGGGCCGCGGCACGAGCCTCTTCGAGAGCTCGCCGGGCCAGATCGACACCGCGCAGCTCCGGTTCCGGGCCCGCGGCAGTGTCATTCGCTGGAGGAGTCCCGCGGTCGTCGGCTTCCGGCTGGTCAGCCATCCACAGCTCCTTCCACACTGGGGAATCCCGGTTGATCACCTTCGGTTCGTCACGTGATTCTGCCGCATGGGACCGACGGACTCACCGATCCCGGCGCCGATGTCACATGGACGCCGACTCGACTATTCGCGACGCACGGTGATCGGCCTCGCCGGTCGTCTCCACGCGCAATGGCGCGGCCTCCAATTCGGCGGGCACGTCCTCGGGCACGGCGGCGGTGATCAGCACCTGCTCGGCTCCGGCGGCCACCGCGGCCAATGCGGTGCGACGCCGCCGATCCAGTTCGGCGAAAACATCATCGAGGATCAGCACCGGATCGGTTCCGGCGGACCGGAGCAGTTCGAACGCACCGAGCCGCAGGGCCAGGGCGAAGGACCAGGACTCACCGTGGCTCGCGAAACCCTTGGCGGGGGCCGAGCCCAGCATCAACTCCAGATCGTCACGATGCGGACCCACCAGGCAGACACCGCGCTCCAGCTCCTTGGGACGGGCGGCGGCCAGCTCCCGCAACAGGATGGCTTCCAGCTCCGATTCGTCCTCAGGCTGTGGAGAACGCGCGGGATCGAGCAGCTCCGGCGGCAAACTCGCACTTCGGTAAGCGATTGTGGCGGGCCGGGATTCGGGAGCGATACCTGAATAGGCCTGTGCAAGATGTGGATAGAGCTCGTGCACCAGCCGCAGCCGCTGCGCCAGCAACACCGCGCCGTGCCCCGCCAGATGCCCGTCCCACACATCGAGCGTGCTCAACTCCGAGCCTGATTCCGAGCCTGCCCGGAAGCCGCGCGACCCCGAACGGGCATTGCGCCCAGCGGTTTTCAACAGCGCCGAGCGCTGCCGCAGCACCTTGTCGTAATCCGCGCGCACGCCGGCCAGCCGGGGCAGCCGCGCGGTGGCCAGCTCGTCCAGGAAGCGCCGCCGCTCCCCCGGGTCCCCGCGCACCAGCGAGAGGTCCTCCGGGGCGAACAGGACGGTCTGCAGGATGCCCAGGATCTCCCGCGGCCGCCGCACCGGCGAGCGATTGATCTGGGCCCGATTGGCCTGGCCCTGATTCAGCTCCATGTCGACGCGGAGCTCGCGGCCGGTGTTGACCACCGTCGCGCCGATCCGCGCCTTCTGCGCGCCGATCCGGATGAGCGGGGCATCGGCGGCCACCCGGTGTGAGCCGAGCGTGGACAGATAACCGATGGCCTCGATCAGGTTGGTCTTGCCGTTGCCATTGGAGCCCAGGAAAACCGTTCTGCCGGGCGAGAATTCCAGCTCGGCGGCCTCCCAGGAGCGGAAATCGCGCAGTGACAGCGCACGCACGTGCATCCGGTCAGTCCATGTTTTTCACAGGTTTGTCAACACTGTGCACAGGTGAGCCGCCCGATCAGCCCGGCAGCCGCACCGGCATCAGCAGGTAGATGTAGCTGCCCGACAGTGCCGAGAACGCGCCCGACTCCAGCTGCGCGGGCTCTTCCTCGGGAGCCGGGAGGAACACCGCGGGCCGGCTGGGGGTGGTGAAGCCGAAGGTCACCCGGTCCGAATGCGAGGCGGACAGGCCGTCGAGCAGGTAGCCGGGGTTGAAGGCGATGGTCAGCGGCTCACCGCGGAACTCGGCCTCCAGCCACTCCTCGGCGCGACCGGCGTCATCGCCACCGGCGGAGAGCAGCAGGCCCTCCTCGGAGAACTCCAGCCGCACCTGGGCGCCGCGCTCGGCCACCAGGGCCACACGCTTGATGGCCTCGGTCAGCGCGCTCACCGTGATGGTCGCCAGGGAGGTGTGCTCCTTGGGGAGCAACTGGCGGAACTTGGGGAATTCGGCATCGAGCAGCCGCGTGGTGGTGCGGCGGCCGCCGTTCACGATGCCGAGCAGGCCGTCGGTGCCGGTGCCGAAGGCCAGCTGCACCGGCTGATCGGACGCACCAAGGGTTTTCGCGGCCTCGGACAGGGTGCGGGCCGGAACCAGCACCGCGGTCTCCACATCGGCGCGACCCGGCTGCCATTCCAGCTCGCGCACGGCGAGACGGAAGCGGTCGGTCGCGGCCAGGACCACCTTGGGGCCCTCGATCTCGACGCGGATACCGGTGAGCATGGGCAGCGTGTCATCGCGACCGGCGGCCACGGCCACCTGCGAGACCGCCTCGGAGAACAGATCCACCCCGAGCTCACCGGTCTGGGGAGGAAGTTCGGGAAGCTGGGGATAGTCCTCGACCGGCATGGTGGGCAGGGAGAACTTGGCGCTGCCGCAGGCGATCAGCACGCGGGTGCCGTCCACCGACACGTCGACCGGCTTGTTGGACAGCGCCTTGGTGATATCGGCCAGCAGGCGGCCCGACACCAGCACCTGACCCGGACCGGCGACCTCGGCGGCCACGCGCATCTGCGCGGAGACCTCGTAGTCGAAGCCGGAGACCGTCAGGCCATCCTCGTCAGCCACGAGAAGTACGCCACCGAGCACGGGCACCGGAGGCCGCGAGGGCAGGCTACGGGCGACCCAGGCTACGGATTCGGCGAAGTCCTCGCGGGCGACCCGAAACTTCATGCTTGCAAGCTCCATCGCCCGGTCTGTCCTCTCCCAGTGGATTCGTGAACTCTGCTGATCTGAATCAGCCGCCTACGCAGTGTGGCACAGGGGACTGACAGTGAACCGTACCCGCGAGGGGCGTAACGGCCAACGCCGACCCTCCGAGCTATCCCATGAGGTCTGCACAGAACTCTCGTGGGCTCTCAGGGGAGTTGCCCCTGAAACTCCTTGGATCGCTCCTCTTCTCCTTGCCTCCCGATCGGGTGTGGAGGGGCTGCCCACCCGACCGTGCCCTCCCAACCCGAGTTTCCACACACCCTGTTTTAGAAAGACCTTCTCTAGATGAATAACTGAAGTAGTAGTAGGTCCTGTTAGTTCTGTGGACTTCGGCCGTTTTCGCTGGTGGGGGCGTGCGGCGTCGTGTGGATGTCGTCTGGGTGGCTCGAGGATGAACAGCGAGTGGCTGTGGAGTCGATCCGCTGTTCCACATTGATCCTCGAGTCATCCTCGAGTTGCTCCCCCATTCGAGGCCCGGTAGCCCACATCAGGATGAAACCGGGGACTACCTCGAGGATTCCTCGAGGACCTGACAAGGACTCCTCGAGGAATCCCCAGGGCATATCGCGCATCCCCGCTGCTCAGACCTCGAGGATGAATCCGCCTGTTAGTTCTGTGGACTACCACCTGTGCACGGGTGTGAGTGGCGACCTGTGCGCAACCCCGTGGACAACAGTGGGAATCCTCGAGGAGTCCACAAGCCTTCCTCGAGGACTCCTCGAGGAATCCACAACCGGTGAAAACAAAGAACCCCACGTCAGACGACGTGGGGTCCTGTGGACTGTGGATCAGCGCGAACGCTGTTTGATTCGGGCTGTGAGTTCTTGAACCTGGTCGTACACCCGGCGGCGCTCGGTCATCTCCTTGCGCACCTTCTTCTCGGCGTACATGACCGTCGTGTGGTCGCGGCCGAAGGCCTGACCGATCTTGGGTAGGGATAGGTCGGTCAGCTCACGGCACAGGTACATGGCGATCTGCCGGGCCTGCGCCAGCGGGCGGGCCTTGCCGGGACCGGTCAGCTCTTCCAGCGTGGTGTTGAAGTACTCCGCGGTCACGGCCATGATCGTGGCCGCCGTGATCTCCAGCGTCGCGGTGTCGGGCATGAGATCGCGCAGCACCACTTCCGCCAGTGAGAGATCCAGCGGCTGCCCGTTCAGGGACGCGAACGCCGTGACCCGGATCAGCGCGCCCTCGAGCTCACGGATATTGCGCTCCACCCGGCTGGCGATGAGCTCGAGCACGTCGTGCGGCACGTCCAGGCGATCCATGCGCGCCTTCTTGCGCAGGATCGCGATGCGGGTCTCCAGCTCCGGCGGCTGCACATCGGTGATCAGGCCCCACTCGAAGCGGGTGCGCAGCCGCTCCTCCAGCGTCGCCAGCTGCTTGGGCGGGCGGTCGGAGGACACCACGATCTGCTTGTTGGCGTTGTGCAGGGTGTTGAAGGTGTGGAAGAACTCCTCCTGGATGCCTTCCTTGCCCTCGATGAACTGGATGTCGTCGACCAGCAGGATGTCGGTCTCGCGGTAGCGGCGCTTGAACGCCACCTTCCGGTCGTCACGCAGTGAGTTGATGAAGTCGTTGGTGAATTCCTCGGTCGAGACGTACTTCACCCGCATGCCCGGGAACAGCCGCTGGGCGTAGTGCCCGGCCGCGTGCAGCAGGTGCGTCTTGCCCAAACCCGAAGCGCCCCAGACGAACAGCGGGTTGTAGGCGCGCGCCGGGGCCTCCGCGATGGCCACCGCGGCCGCGTGCGCGAACCGGTTGGAGGCGCCGATGACGAAGGTGTCGAAGGTGTACTTGGCGTTCAGACTGGCCGAGGACGACGCGGCGGGCGCGGGTTCGCGCTCGGGCGTCCGGTTGAAATAGGTCGGCCACGAATTGCGGACATTGACCACCGGCTCGTCGTCGTGCGGCTCGTCCACCGGGCGGCGGGCCGCCGGCTCGTCGGAATAGCGCGGGGCGGGCTCGTCCGAATACCGCTGCGGCGCGGGCTCATCCGCGTAGCGCTGCGGCGCCGGTTCGTCGGAGTAGCGCTGGGCCGCGGGTTCGTCCGCGTAGCGCTGGGGTGCGGGCCGGACCGGTTCGTCGTCGGGCTCGGGCGAGAACAGCGATTCCTGTCCCGGCGGTTTGGGCGCGCTGCGGTGGTTCTCGCGGCGGCGCGGCGGCGTCGGCGGCTCGCCGACCGGCATCGGCAACTCTTCGGCCATCTGTGCCTGGCCGAATTCCACCGGTGGATAAGCATCCCGATCGTCGTATTCGGCCGGGTAGTCCTGGGGAGGAAGGTAGCGCGGGGCCGCGTACTCCTGGGGCGCCTGGTACATCTGCTGTGGACGCTCGACCAGGGGCGGTTCCGGCTGATACGCGGGCGGCGCGGGCTCGGGTTCGCGCGGTCGTTCGGGCCGCGAGGTCATGCGCGCGTGGCGCGGAGTATTCCCGGAGCGACCGGCCGGCGGGTTCTGCTGCGCGCGGATGCGCACGCCCAGGCCCTCGACCTGGAGACCGCGGCGGGCCAGGGATCGCAGAATGAGCTCCCGCAGATCACGTTCGACCGTGACCTGCGCCATCGTGCCCGGCACCGAGAGCAGGGCGAATCCCTGCGCGAAGGTGATCGGTTCGATAGTGTTGAGCCACGCCTTGTGAGCCTTGCTGACCGGCTGGATCTCCCCATCCGCGGAGCCACTCGCCAATTCGGCGATCACCTCCGGCCAGACAGCCGTCAGCACATTCTGCTCGTCGTCCACGAACGCAGTCCTCCCCGGATATAGGTCGATTGGAGCAGACGGTTCGCACTGCTCGGCTCCCCCAGTAACCGGGCGTAGGCGAGGCACCGTCGGCCCTACGAATATGCCACTCCAGGGGTCTTTCCACACAATTATCCACAGATGTGGAAAACCTGGGGATACACGCGACCGCGTGTCTGATTCCCCGAATCTGGCGCGTACCTGCGGGTTCACAGCTATCAGCTGGCAAAGTCAACCGCGGTCGCAACGGAGGTACCGTCGAAGGCCTGGAAAGGACCGTACACGAACCCCGGCCCGACACACGAACCCCCAGCAAGCGGCGCGCGGAACGATCGATCCAATCGCGCTGTGCGTCAGCGGTGCTGGTGCGGTATCCAGCGAAAACCGGGCTCCTACCCCCGAGTTTGACCCTCGTCCAGGGGGTAAGTACCCTTCTACAGTCACCCTATGGTGCGGTGGCGGCTGTCTGCTGCCCGTGCCGACAAGGGTATTGCGCCGACGGACTCCCGTTCGTCGAGAGCACCGTTTCACCGAACAGCTTCGGGCGTCACCGGACGTCCACCACCTAGAGGAGTGTTGACCGTGGCCAAGGGCAAGCGGACGTTCCAGCCGAACAACCGTCGTCGGGCGCGTGTCCACGGCTTCCGTCTCCGGATGCGCACCCGTGCGGGCCGCGCCATCGTGTCGGCGCGCCGTGGCAAGGGCCGCGCCAAGCTGACCGCCTGATTCGGTAATCCCGGATGCGGCGTCGTATGAGCGACTCGCCGTCCGGTCTCCGGTCCCCCATTCGCCCGCATTCCGCTGGATGCTCAGGTGCTGCCTGAGCCCTACCGGCTGCACCGTCGCATCGACTTTTCCCGGACGGTGCGTCAGGGCCGGAGAATCGGGAGACGGGACCTCGTTGTGCACGTACTGCTACACGACGACCAAGTCGGCGGGCCGACCCCGGATATCCGGGTGGGCGGTCCGCACTTCGGCTTGATCGTCAGCAAGGCGGTGGGTCCGGCGGTTACACGCCACCGGGTGGCCCGCCGCCTGCGTCATATCTGCGCGACCTTGACGGCCGAATTGCCCGCGGGCGCAGACATTGTCATTCGCGCCCTGCCGGGTGCCGCCGACGCGCCCTCCGACGAACTGCTGCGGCAGTTGCGGAGCGGCCTGCGCAAGCTGGGCACCCTCCCTGTCGGTAGCGAGTCGTGAACGGACTGCGCGCCGCTGCGCGCTTACCGGCCAAAGCTCTGATATTCCTCATCGAGCTGTATCGGACCTATATCTCCCCCACCCGTATGCCGGTGTGCCGCTTCACTCCTACCTGTAGCGAGTACGCGGTGACGGCGTTGCGCACCCGCGGACTGTTCGTCGGTCTCGGACTGACGGCCGTCCGATTGGCGAAATGTGCGCCCTGGCACCCTGGTGGGTGGGACCCCGTACCGGAGCGCAAGCACCGGCACGCGGCATCAGCTTGTGAAGGGTCATCGCCCGCGGTGACCGGCGATACGAACGACGGGAGTGCATAGAGCCGTGCTCGACTTCATCTATTACCCGGTGTCGGCCATTCTGTGGTTCTGGCACCAGGCATTCGGGTATGTGCTGGGCAAAGACAGTGGATTCGCCTGGGCACTGGCCGTGGTGTTCCTCGTGTTCACATTGCGGCTCGTGCTCTACAAGCCGTTCGTGAAGCAGGTCCGCACCACCCGGCAGATGCAGGAACTGCAGCCGCAGATCAAGGAACTGCAGAAGAAGTACAAGAACGACCGTCAGCAGATGACGGTCGAGATGCAGAAGCTGCAGAAGGAACACGGCTTCAACCCACTCATGGGCTGCCTGCCCGTGCTGCTGCAGGTGCCGGTGTTCATCGGCCTGTTCCATGTGCTGCGTTCGTTCAACCGGGTCGGCTCCGCCGGGTTCGGCGGCTTCGGTCACAGCGGCGGCATGACCGTCGAGCAGAACGCCAACACCGCGAACTACATCTTCAGCCCGGGCGACGTCCAATCCTTCCTGGCCGCCCGGCTTTTCGGCGCTCCGCTGTCGTCGTACATAACGCAGCCCGTATCGCAGATGGAGGCCTTCGTCCACGGTGACGTCGGTCTGCCGAGCAAGGTGGCCATCGCGGCGGTGTCGATTCCGCTCATGATCATCGCCGGTATCGCCACCCACATGAACGCGCGCGCCTCGGTGGAACGGCAGTCGGCGGAGGCCGCGGCCAACCCGCAGGCCGCCATGATGAACAAGCTGGCGCTGTACGTGTTCCCGCTCGGCGTGCTCGTCGGTGGTCCCTTCCTGCCCGTCGCCATCCTGCTCTACTGGGTGTCCAACAACATCTGGACCTACGGTCAGCAGCACCTCGTCTTCGGCAAGATCGAGAAAGAGGAAACGGAGAAGAAGCAGGCGGCCCTCGAGCGCCGCGCGCAGAACGCTCCGAAGCCGGGCGCGAAGCCGGTCGATGTTCGCAAGAAGCAGTCGGCTGCCAAGACCGACGCCGTCGAGGATGCGGTCGATCTCGAGAAGGCCGATGCGCCGCAGGCGTCCCAGAATGGTTCCAAGCCCTCCCCCGGCGCCAAGCCCGGACAGGGCAAGAAGCGGTCCGGAAATCGCGGCCGGGCCAACCAGAAGCGGCGTCGCTGAGACTTACAACTCCAGATGAAGGAAACAACCATGACTGTTGAAACCGACGGAGGGGATCCCACTGTGACGGCTGCGACGGCGGCACCGGAGGCGACCGACGCGACCGACGCCGAGGAAGCGCTCATCGAAGAGGGCGAGATCGCGGGCGACTACCTCGAACAGCTGCTCGACGTGCTCGACTTCGACGGCGATATCGACCTCGACGTCGAGGGTGACCGTGCGGTCGTCAGCATCGACGGCGGTAAGGATCTGGCGAAGCTGGTCGGCCGTCGCGGCGAGGTGCTGGACGCGCTCCAGGAGCTCACCCGGCTGGCCGTGCAGCAGGCGACCGGTGTGCGCAGCCGGCTGATGCTGGACGTGGCGGGCTGGCGCGCCAACCGCCGCTCGGAGCTGAGCACGCTCGGCACCGAGGCCGCCAAGCGCGTGCTGGAAACCGGTGAGCGTGAGGCCCTCTCCCCCATGACCCCGTTCGAGCGGAAGATCGTCCACGACGCCGTGGCCGCCCTCGACGGAGTGGTGAGCGAGAGCGAGGGCGTGGAGCCCAACCGCCGCGTGGTGGTTCTCCCCGCCTGACACGGCGACATGACGTAGGGCCCTCGAGTCGAACGGACTCGGGGGCCCTACGCTTATTCGCAGTCCCGCGGCTTGTTCGCAGTCCCCGCGAGTTCGGTTATTCGGAAGGATGTTTCACGTGGAACCAGAGACCGAGATGACCGCTCCCGGTCCGGTCGAACCCCCGGCCGCGGCGGCGGTGGTCTTCGGTGAGCGCTTGGACAAGGCTCGGCTCTACTACACCGCGCTCGCGACCGCGGGCGTGGAGCGCGGCCTGATCGGTCCGCGCGAGGTTCCCCGGCTCTGGGATCGGCACATCCTCAACTGCGCGGTGATCGGCGATCTCATCCCCCAGGGCGTGCGCGTGGTCGACATCGGCAGCGGTGCGGGTCTGCCCGGCATCCCGCTCGCCATCGCCCGGCCCGATCTTCGAATCACCTTGGTGGAGCCGCTGCTTCGTCGGACCGTCTTCCTGGCCGAGTTCGTGGCCGAGGCCGGACTCGACAATGTCCTCATCGTGCGCGGCCGGGCCGAGCAGGCGGGCGTGAAGAAGGAGGCGGGCGGCGCGGATGTCGTCACCTCCCGCGCGGTCGCTCCCCTGGCGAAGCTGGCGGGGTGGTCCATGCCGCTGGTGCACGAGCACGGACGGATGCTGGCGCTCAAGGGAATCAGCGCCGCCGAGGAACTCGAACGCGATCGGGACGATCTCACCAAAGCGGGCGCGGGGCACGCCGAGGTTCTGGAATGCGGTGTGGGAGTGCTGGAGACGCCCACCTTCGTCATCAGTGCCGAGCGGCTGGCGCGTGCCGAGCGCCGCGCGGAGCGCAAGAGTGGACAGGCGGAGCGCAAGAGCGGGCGGCCCGGGACCAACCGCCCGAAGCGTCACTGACGAAGCTCGCGGCGCGATGTTTCCCGTGAAACATGAACAGTTTTGCCGCTTTTGAGTGTGTCGCGGCGCGAAGGTGCCCGTTCAACTTCCGTATTGTGTCCTCTACTGGCAAGCTAGTGAACGTCGAGCGTGAACGACTTCCAGCCGATTCGAGCCAGCCCTCGGTAACAACGCAGCGTCGCGGCCGTTGCTGCCAGGTGCGCGAAATCTTGCTCGGCCACGTGTCTTTGAGTTCTCGGGGTTAGGAGCCTGTATGTCCAATCGTCCGGCGAATGTTTCACGGGAAACAACGTCCCGGGTGCCCGGCATGCTCGATAGCGGTCCCTTCGACACGGACGAGTTCAGCCGCACTCCGTTCGGAAACATCTCCCCCACCGAGACTCCGATTGCCGCCGAGGCGCAGCGGGCGAGCCAGGTGCTGTCGGGCACCAACGCGCACATTCCGCGGCCCAAGGAACAGCGCATCCTCACCATCGCCAATCAGAAGGGCGGCGTGGGCAAGACGACCACCGCCGTGAACCTGGCCGCCGCGCTCGCCATTCAGGGCATGCGGGTGCTCGTCATCGATCTCGACCCCCAGGGCAACGCCAGCACCGCCCTCGGCATCGAGCATCACTCGGGCATCCCCTCCAGCTACGAACTCCTCATCGGCGAGTGTTCGGTCAGCGACGCCATCCAGCAGAGCCCGCACAATGAACGGCTGCTGTGCATTCCGGCGACCATCGATCTGGCCGGCGCCGAGATCGAACTCGTCTCCATGGTCGCCCGCGAGGGCCGGCTCAAGGCCGCCATCCAGGAGGCCAACCTCGCCGGGTACGACATCGACTACGTGATGATCGACTGCCCGCCGTCGCTGGGTCTGCTCACCGTCAACGCGCTCGTCGCCGCCAAGGAGGTGCTGATCCCCATCCAGTGCGAGTACTACGCACTCGAGGGCGTGGGTCAGCTGCTCCGCAATATCGGTCTGGTGCAGGCGCACCTGAATCCCGAATTGCATGTCTCCACCGTCGTTCTCACCATGTACGACGGCCGCACCAAGCTGGCCGACCAGGTGGCCGAGGAGGTGCGCTCGCACTTCGGCGACGCGGTGCTGCGCTCGGTCATCCCCCGCAGCGTCAAGGTGTCGGAGGCTCCCGGCTACGGCATGACCGTGCTCGATTACGATCCGGGCTCGCGGGGTGCGATGAGCTACCTCGACGCCGGACGTGAGATCGCTTCGCGTACGGCGCGCCAGAACGCGGTTGCGCCGGTTTCCGACGCACAATCCGGTGTGTAAGTGATTTTCTCGGTGTCGGTGAACAACGGAAGGGGTCGGTAGGCCGATGAGTCAGGCGAAGAAGGGTGGACTGGGGCGCGGGCTCGCGGCACTGATTCCGACCGGCCCGGCGACCACGCCCGGCGGGCTCGGCAGTGCCGCCGCCAATGTCGTCATCGGCATCGACCCGGTCGGGCCGCAGCCCGCCTCGGCGTATCTGCATCGCGTCCCGGATCCGGTGGATTCGGTCGACGCCCCCGATGCGGGCGCGGTCTATCGGGAGATCCCGCCGCTGCAGATCGAGCCGAACCCGAAGCAGCCGCGCTCGGTCTTCGAAGAGGAGGCGCTGGCCGAACTGGTGCACTCCATCAAGGAGTTCGGTCTGATGCAGCCCATCGTGGTGCGTCAGATGGCGACCCTGCCGGAGCCGCGCTATCAGCTCATCATGGGCGAGCGGCGCTGGCGGGCCAGCCAGGAGGCGGGGCTCGAGGCCATTCCGGCCATCGTGCGCGAGACCGCGGACGACTCCATGCTGCGGGACGCGTTGCTGGAGAACATCCATCGCGTGCAGCTGAACCCGCTCGAAGAGGCGGCCGCGTATCAGCAGCTGCTCGAGGAGTTCGGCGTCACCCACGAGGAACTGGCCGCGAAGATCGGGCGCTCGCGTCCGGTCGTCACCAATATGATTCGGCTGCTGAAGCTTCCGATTCCGGTGCAGCGCCGGGTGGCGGCGGGCGTGCTGTCGGCCGGCCACGCGCGTGCGGTGCTGGCACTGGAGGCGGGTGCCGATGCGCAGGAGGCGCTCGCCGCGCGCATCGTCGCGGAGGGCATGTCGGTGCGCGCCACCGAGGAGGCCGTCACCCTGGCCAACCGGAACCCGGATCCGGAGCTCGCTCCCCCGGCGCCCAAGCGCAAGCCGATTCAGATGCCGGGCCTACAGGATGTGGCCGAGCGGTTGTCGGAGTCCTTCGACACTCGCGTCACGGTGCAGCTCGGCAAGCGCAAGGGCAAGATCACCGTCGAGTTCGGCTCCATCGACGATCTGGAGCGAATCGTCAGTCTCATGGAGCAGTCGAAGCCGTAGAGAGGGTCCATCCCGAGGGTCGCGACGGAAACGTCACTGTGACGTTCGGGGTCAACGGCCCTGGAGAGGCGTAAAGCGTTGATCGCTTATTCTTTTTGGCGAGCACTGTGTGATGTGGCGTGAGTGTGGATGAATCGGACAGCTGGAGGCTGAGCAGAGCGGTGTCGACCAGCGTGACCGCACTTACCCTCGGCGGACTCGACAAACTTCCGGTACATGCGCGACGGTGCGTGTTCTGGGAGATCGATCCGGCGGTGGCGGCGGATTCCCATGACTTCAGCGACCCGACCTTCGAGAAGGAGGCCTGGCTCTCCACCGTGATGCTGCAGTGGGGCTCCTGCGGGCAGGTCGCCATGGTGGAGGACAAGTCGGCCGGCTGCGCGCTGTACGCGCCGCCGAGCGCGGTGCCGCGCGCCGGTCTCTTCCCCACCTCCCCCGTGAGCCCGGACGCGGTGCTGCTGACCACGCTGAGCGCCGAAATGCCGTTCCAGGACACCGACATAGCCCATCAGCTGATCCAGGCCGTGGTGGCCGATCTGGTGCGCCGCGGTGTCCGGGCCATCGAGGCGTTCGGCATTCGGAAGGATCCGCCGACCAATTCGATGCCGGCCATCGGGTCCATGACGCTGCGCGAGCGGATCGGCTCACCCCGCCGCTCCCCCGCTCCGACCCCGTCCGGATGCTCGCCGGAGCAGTGCATGATCGAGGCCGACTTCCTCGAGGACGTCGGTTTCAAGGTGGTGGCCTCGCATCACCGATTCCCGCGGCTGCGACTGGAATTGGATCACGAGCACCTGTGGAAGGAAGACGTCGAGCGCGCGCTCGATCAGCTCCTCGCGGCGGCGGAACTCACCATGCCGACCCGCATCGCCACCCGATAGGCCGGAACAGCGCACCTACGAAAAACCCCTCCAGCCCGAAAGGGTTGGAGGGGTTTGTTTCATGTGAAACATCAGAGCCGGTCTGCGGCCGCCAATTCCTCTGCGAGCAGTTCGGCGAATGTGTAAGTCCCCGTGGGCTGATCGTCCTGGCCCAGCAGGTACAGGCGCTTGACGGAGATCAGGATGGCCTCGGCGATCACATCGCGCATGCGGGGATTGGTCAGCACCGACGCGTCGTAATCGTTGGTGAGGTAACCGATGTCGACCTGAACCGTCGGCATCTTGGTGAGCCGCAACAGATCCCAGGTGCGCGGGTGGGTTCGGCAGTCCTGCAGCGAGGTTCGCGCCACGATCTCGCGCTGGATGAACCCGGCCAGCACCTGCCCGATCATGGAGGTCGACCCGTGCGAGTTGCCGAAGTGGAAGCTGGCCACGCCGCTGGCGGAACCGCTGTCATTGCTGGCGCAGCGCAGCGAGATCATCAGGTCGGCGTCGAAGGTGTTGGAGGTCTCCGCCCGCTCGGCGTCGGACGGGTTGGCGCCCCACGGCCGCGAGAGGAAGGTCTCCATACCCGTTGCGGCCATGCGTCCTTCGAGGCGGCTGGCCAGATCCCAGAGGATCTCGGATTCGTAGACGTCACCGAATTCGGTCGGCACCGCCGCGCCCTTGTCCGGCCCGCCCAGGCCCGGATCGATGACGATGCGCTTGCCGGTGAGCTGCGGCCCGGCCCGGTGCACCACCTCTTCCTCGGCGATGCGGTGCGGGTTGCCGCCGGTGACGCGCGCGCCCAGCAGGTCCAGCGAGCGCAGCGTGTCCGGACCGCAGATGCCGTCGGAGGACAGGCCGATCTCGCGCTGGAACGAGGTGAGCGCGTCGTGGGTGTGCGGCCCGAAGTAGCCGTCCACCCGGTGCACGTAGAAGCCCAGGTCCTGCAGTCGCCGCTGCAGGGTGGCGACATCGTCGCCGTACAGCGGGGCGGAGAGCTGGTAGATGAGGGTGCGCGCGCCGAGCCGGTAGGAGGCTTCCTTGAGCGCACGGTAGGTGGCCGGGCCGACCACGCCGTCGACCAGCAGGCCGCGATGCTGCTGGAAGGCGCGCACCGCGGAGTCCAGATCATGGTCGAAGGTCGCGTCGGCGTCCTTCCAGTACTCCCCGATCGGACCCGACGGGTCGGTATTGGGGTGGGAATGCAGGAACCCGAGGCTTGCCAGGGTGCTCCGAACCTCAGCTACGGCTGGTCCTGTATCGCCGTGACGAAGTCGGTGCATGCGTGAGAGCCCTTTCCTTCCGCCAACCCGGGTACCCACTCATGCGGCGGTTCACACCTTCGCACGACCGGAGCGTCGAATGATTGTTTCAGACCCGGACCGAATTTCGGCAACTGTCGAGTGCAGGCATCCTAACCCCGGTGCCGGGGTCAGGGGCCGAAGGCGGAAGCTCCCGTGGAACCAGGGAGCCCCCGCCGGCGCCGAAATTCTATCCAGCGTCGTTAAAGAACTTCTTGCAGTTCACGCAAGAGGGCCGCTTTGCCCTTTGCGCCCACGATCCGCTTGGTTTCCTTGCCGCCCTGGAACAGCACCATGGTCGGCAGCGACAGGATGCCGTAGTGCTTGGCGGTCTCCGGGTTGTTGTCGGCGTCCAGCTTGGCGATGGTGATCTTGTCGGCATGGCCGGCCGCGATCTCCTCGAGCACCGGGGCGACCATCTTGCACGGGCCGCACCAGGCCGCCCAGAAGTCCACGAGCACAGGCTTTTCGCTGAGCAGCACCTCATCGGCGAAGGTGGCGTCGGTCACCGTCTTGGTGGCCGAGGTCTTGGCGTCGGACATAGCCTTGCTCCTTAGTTGTTCACTTCCACCGGCGCACCGGCGTGATCGAGGGTGTTGGTGGTGATGTCACCCTGGTCGGCGAGCCAGCGCTCGGCGTCGATGGCCGCGCGGCAACCGGTACCGGCGGCGGTGATGGCCTGCCGGTAGGTGTGGTCGACGAGGTCGCCGGCGGCGAAGACGCCCGGCAGCGAGGTGTAGGTGCTCTGGCCCTTGACCTCCACGTAGCCCTCGCCGTCGAGATCGACCTGGCCGCGCACCAGTTCGCTGCGCGGGTCGTGGCCGATGGCGACGAACAGGCCGGTGGCCGCCAGCGAGGAGGTCTCGCCGGTGCGGGTATCGCGGACGGTCAGGCTGGTGACGCTGTTATCACCATGCACCGCAACGACTTCCGAGTTCAGCAGGAAACGGATCTTGTCGTTGTTCTTGGCGCGCTCGAGCATGATGCGGGAGGCGCGGAACTCCTCGCGGCGGTGGATGATCGTCACCGAGCTGGCGAACTTGGTGAGGAAGGTCGCCTCCTCCATGGCCGAGTCGCCGCCGCCGACCACCACGATGTCCTGGCCCTTGAAGAAGAAGCCGTCACAGGTGGCGCAGGCGCTGACGCCGCGGCCGAGTAGCTCCTGCTCACCGGGGACGCCGAGGTAGCGGGCAGCGGAGCCCATGGCGAGGATCACGGCGTAGGCCTGGAAGACCTCGCCGCCGACGGTCACCTTCTTGATCCGACCGCGCAGGTCGAGCTCGTCCACGTCCTCGGTGCGGATGTCGGTGCCGAACCGCTTGGCCTGCTCCCGCATCTCCTCCATGAGGTCGGGGCCCATGATGCCCTCGCGGAAGCCGGGGAAGTTCTCGACCTCGGTGGTGGTCATGAGCGCGCCGCCGAACTGGGTGCCCTCGAAGAGCAGCGGTTCCAGTTCCGCTCGGGCGGCGTACACCGCGGCGGTGTACCCGGCCGGACCGGAACCGACGATGATCAGGTCGCGAACAGGCGTGCTCAAGGTGGGCCCTCCGAAGCAGTTGTGCAGATTGGCTCGAATTAGTCGAGCGTGAGCGTGTCGGTCAACAACAGCCTAAACGCTGTTGTTCCCGCGCCCGTTCGACCTCGGACGTCAGCCGATATCGGCGCGTTGGAGCACCTGCGGATGGCCTGGGCCGCAGGCGGTTCCGAGCACGGCGGCGGTGATCTGCGGCGGTTTGGGTCCCGGGAGCAGGACCAGCACCCCGGGTGTGCCGGAGAACACAACGGTTCGCGCGCCGAGCACCTGCCGGTCCAGACCGGCCGCCCGCAGGCAGTCGGTGAGGGCGTTGCCGGTGGCCAGGGGGCCGCTGATGTCGTGGTGGCCCATGGCGGTCAGCAGCGCTCCGGGCGGCATGCTCGCGTCCAGGGTGGCGTCGGCGGCGAGTTTGGTGCCGGATGTCGCCGGGCGGGTGCCCAGGGCGTCCACGGCGACCACAGCGCCCGCGACGACCGCAGCCGCGGCGGCGGCGACGGTGAGCCAGCGCAGGCGCCGGGACGGGCGCTCCAGCGGTACCGGCTCACCCGGTTCCGAGTACTCCTCGGGGTCGGGCACGGGTTCGTGCTCCTCGAGGTCGCGCGGGTCGAGCCGCCCGGTATCGAAGATGGAGGAGCCGTTGAGGATCGGCATGGGCGCGGTGGCCGCCGGGGCCGGATGCGTGGAGCGGACGACCGGTGGCGGCGCGATGGGGAGCCGGGTGACGGTGGCGAGCCGTTCCGGGCCGCCGCCGGCGGGAGTGTTGTCGCCCGTGGCGAGGTCGGAGATCATGCGCTCGAGCCGGTCGGCCACCTCGGGGGGCATGGGGTGGGCGATGTGCTCGTCGCGGCCGAGGTCGTGCAGGCGGTCGTCGACGCGGTCGAGCGCGTTGAGATAGCGCATGGCCTCGGGGTCCTGGCGGACCGCGGGCCAGAGCCGTTCGGATTGGTCGGCCGGGAGCACGCCGCCGTGCAGATCGGCGAGCAGCTCGGTGGAGAAGGGCGGCGTGGGCACGGTGGTACCCGCGAGTGCTCCTCCTGTTTCCTCCATTGCCCCTCCAGGGCTTTCGTGTGGAATCGCAGACCTGTCTTTGTATCTGACGCAGCGGAACCGTACAAGGTTCCACCAATATTGCGGTGTTCTACCGGAATTCAGGTGTTCATCGAACGGAAGTGTGCTTCGAGTCGCCGCCGCCCGCGGGCGCACCTGCTCTTGACCGTGCCCTCCGGAATGCCCAGCAGCGCAGCGGCATCGGCGACCGAATAGCCCTCGAGCTCCACCGCGACCAGGGCGGTGCGCTGCTCGGCGGGCAGCTGGAACAGGGCCGCGTCGACCAGCAGACTGGCCTCGAGCGCCGCGAAATCGTCGCGGGGGCAGCGCGGTTCGTCCGCCTTGTCCTCGGGCAGCGGTTCGGTGCGGCGCAGTTTGTTGCGCCGGATGCGGTCCAGGCAGGCATTGGTGACGATCCGGTGCAGCCAGCTGCGCACCTCGGCGTCACCGCGGAAGGCGGCGGCGGCCCGGTGCGCGGAGAGCAGGGCGTCCTGGAGCGAGTCGGCGGCGTCCTCGTGCCCGTAGGAGGCGCGTAGCGCGGTCTGCCAGAGGTGGTCGTGGTGGCGGCGGATCAGTTCGGCGAAGGCGTACGGTGCGCCGCCGACATGGGCGGCCAGCAGGTCGCGATCGCTGACCTGCCGTGCATTCACGTAGTCGTTCGCTGCAGACAGTTCGTTCGCTGACGACAATGCATCCCCTCGGACAGGTGGAGAGTACGCAAGATCATATCGACGATAACGATTCGGTAGCAATGGATCGCGCGAAAAAAGCCCTGGTAGGCGGGCTGTTCGGGCGAATCGGACGGATGAGAACCGTCGGAATGTGCGGGCCGGGTGCGGTCACCGACCGGTGTCGAACTGGGTGTCCCCCGGTGGAGCGGGTCGAGCCGAGCGTGGAATTACGGCGCCGATTCGAAGCGGACTTCGGCGATCGACGACTGGAACTGTCCCCCGTTGTTGGCGAGCTGGGTGATCCAGATGAGCACGTACCGGGCGGGCTGGTCGGCCCGCACCGGGATCTCGGTGGTGCCGTCGCCGAGCATGGCCGACCCGATCAGCTGGGTCTGGTCCAGGGTCGGCGACGCGGTCGGCGAGGTGCGGATCTCGACCTGCGTTCCGGACGCGGGCGATTCGATGATCACCTTGGTCAGCTTGCTGGGGCTGCCCAGGGTGCTCAGCACGCCCACGCCCTTCTTCAGGGCCGGGAACTGCTGGAAGTAGGCGTCGGTGCGCCAGGTGGTGGCCGGATTGTTGTCCAGCACCGCCCCGACGCTGCCGACATTGTCCGGGGTGCCCTCCGGGGAGAACACCGTGGCGCCGGTGACCGGCACCGGCACCCCGCCCGTGGCCGGGGCGCCGGCCGGGGTCTGGGACGAGCCGGGGCCGGGCGGCGGGGTCGCGGACGTGGTGAGGCCGATATTGCGCTGTTCGTTGAGCGGCGCGTTGGAGGAGCCGGGCGCGAACACGCTCAGTAGCCACCAGATGATGACGCCGACCACCAGCGCGGCCAGCACACCCAGCCCGACCAGGATCCACATCATCCGCTGTGAGCGTTCCTTCTCGGCGGCGAGCAGTTCCGGATCGGCGAGGGTCTCGTCGGGCGCGCTCGGCGGCTTCTGACCCAGCCGCAGCACCGGGATGAAATCGGTCTTCTGATCGACCACCGACGCCTGCTCCAGCACGTGCTGGACGGTGGCGGCGGTGCGCACGCCCTTGTTGGACTCCAGCGACCGCACCGCGACCGCGGAGATCTCGAAGGGCACCTCGGGCCGAATCGTCCTGGGCTCCACCGGGGTTCCGTCCGGCCCGAAATCGGCCAGCGGCAGCCCGCCGACGGTGATCGCGGTGCCGGAGATGCCACCGGGCCGAATCGGCCAGTGCGCGGTGATGAGCGCGTAGAGCATGGCGCCGAGGCCGCGCACATCGGACTGGGCGTCCGAGTCCGACAGCGTGCCGGGGAAGGCCAGCACGGCATCACCCGAGGCGCTGATCCGCACCCGGTCCGGATGGTCGATGGACAGCGAACCGCCGCCGCGGTGGGCCATTTCGGCCGCCGCCGCCAGCGCCCGCACCGCGCGCGCCGCGCCGATGGGCGAGGGCACCGTGTCGGCCATCTCCTTGAGCGAGCGGCCGGGCGTCCATTCGGCCACCACGATGCCGCCGGAGGAGCCGCGCACCACGTCCAGCACCCGGGCCAGGCCGGGCGAGTTGATCCGGCCCAGTCTCAGGGTGCGGGACAGAATGGCCTGCGGCCCATCGTGTCCGGAGTTGTCGGTGGCCTGCTGATCGGCGTCGACGAAGGTGAGGGCGACCTCGCGGTCCAGCTTCACGTCGAGGGCCTGCCAGAACTTGAGTCCGCGCGCGCCGCCGTGGCTGGCCAGCAGCCGGTACCGGCCGCCCGCCACGGACGCGCCGGGCAGCAGCTTGGGGCCGCGCTGGATGCGCTTGCTCGGCGATTCCACCCGCATGGGCGGCATCATCGGCGAGACGGCCTCGTACACACCGGTTTCGGGACCCGGGTGGTCCTCTTCCTCCGGTAGGTTCTCGGGTTCCGCCCGATCGCCGCTGCCGCCGGAGCGGGCTGCGGATTCCGCACGGCCACCGGATTTTCCGCCGGACTCGCCGGGCGGAGGGGTGTCCGTGGAGAGCCCGCCGCCCGCGGCCGATGCGGATTCGGCGGCCGGGACACTGCCCGCCGCGTCGTCGCTCACCCTCGTTCCTCCTTCGCCGTGGTGTGTCGAAGACCGATGTGCAGGAGCCGGAACCGCCGCGTCGGCATCCGATGTCATGCGGAAACCACTCTCCTGTTTGCCGCGGGGACCGTCCGCGGGCATGCCGGATCGGGCAGTTGCGTTTGCCTGCGGAACAGGGTACGGGAACTCGCCCGTCCCGGTGATGTCAACCGCATCGGGCCGGATGACGGGCAGCACCATTGTCTGCGCGTCGAGGTACGGGTCGAAGCGGTAGTAGTACGGCGCGGCGCGCAGATCCGGCTTGGGCAGCAGGGTGGTCTCGTGGATGTCCTCGAGCGGCGTGCCGTCGAGATCGAGATCCGGTGCGGGCGGCGTGAAGCCGAGCCGGCGCGAGACGGCGACGGTGATAGCCACGATCTCGGGGATACCGAGCAGTCGCATCAGGCCGAAGGCCACGCCGAACATGACGATGGCGGTGAGTGCGACCCGAATGATCGAGCCGATGCCGCCGAAGGATTCCGACAGCCGGTTCAGGCCGATGACCTTGTCCACGATGAGCATTACCGCGCCGCCCGCCGCCGAGGCCAGCACCACCCGGCTGATGGTGCGCTCGACATTGGTCATGCGGAGATCGCCGAGGCTGCGGTGCAGCAGCCAGCCGCCGATGAGGGCACCGGCCGCGAAGCCGAGGCCGTTGGCCGCGCCGAGCGCGACGACCACCATGTCATCGGAGAAGAACATCGGCGCCATTACCGACAGCACGATCTTCACACCGGTGATGCCGAGGATGATCCAGGTCGGTGTCCAGGCCTGTTCACGCGCGTAGAACACGCGCAGGTGAATCAGCACCAGCGCGTAGGGAATCAGGGTGAACGCCGACCACGAAACGGCCTCGCCGAGCCGGTGCGCGTCATGCGCGCCGAATCGGCCGTACGACAGCAGCGCGGTGCCGATCTGCGGTCCCGCCAGCGTCATGAAGGTGACGATGGGGATCAGCGCGATCATCGTGAGCCGGGTGGCGGTGCCGAGATCGTCCACCACCGCGGGCGTGTCGTCGGCGGCGGCATTGCGCGAGAGCCGCGGCATGATCGCGGTCAGCAGCGTCACGCCGAGCACGCCCCACGGCAATTGCAGCAGCAGCCAGGCGAATTGGTAGATGGCGGGACCGGCGGTGTCCACGCCGGACAGTACGCGGGTGCTGACCATCCAGCCGATCTGACTGATCAGCACGTAGAGGATGATGGCCGCGCCCATGGTGCCGAACTGTTTGAGCCGCGCGTCGACTCCCCACAGCGGTCGCAGATCGATGCCCTCGCGCCGGATGGCCGGCAGCAGGTTCGCGACCTGGACGACGACGCCGAAGGTGACGCCGATGCCGAGCAGGAGCAGTTTCGGCTCCCCCATCCGGACCGGGTCGAGGGTGATCTCACCGGGCAGCAGCCAGTAGACGATGAGCACGGCCAGCACCACGAGGTTGTTCAGAACAGGTCCCCACGCACCGGGTTTGAACACCTGATGGGTATTGAGGATCGCCATCAGCAGTGCCGACATGCCGTAGAGCAGGATGGCGGGCAGCAGCAGATAGGTGAGTGCGGTGGTGAGCGGCGAGTTCACCTTGCCGTCGTCGGGTACCAGCAGGCTGGTCAGCAGGGGCGCGGAGACGAGGGCGATGACGGTGCCGATGCCGAGGACCGTGAACGCGGCCGTGCACAGCCGTCGGACGAAGGCCGCACCGCCGTCCGCGTCCTCTTTTTCGGCGCGCACCAGGGTGGGCACGACGATCGCGGTGAGGACCGCGCCGAGCAGCAGCTCGGAGATCATGGCGGGCAGGGTGCTGGCGACCGTGAAGGCCGAGGCGATGGCCGGACCGAGCACGGTCAGCAGCAGCAGCTGCTTGCCGAAGCCGGTGACACGACTGAGCAGGGTGGCGATGGCCATCGACCCGGAGTCGCGGACCAGCTTGGCGTTCGAGTTGTCCGGCTTCTCAACGACTTCCGCGGTCGCCGCGGGCCGGCGCGGCATGACCTGCCGCTGGGTTCCGCTCGGCGGTCCCGGTCGCGGATTCGACATCGGCGGCGTCGGGTAGCGCTGGGGGCCGGGGCCGGGCGGGCGATTGCCCTCGCCGCCCTGGTGTCCCCAGTGGTAGCGCTCCTCGGGCGGAATGCGTCCTGCCGCGGGATCGGGTCGTCGTGCCGGTTGCGGCTGCGGCGGCTGTTGCCGGGGCCGGTGCATGATGGGCCCGGATTCGGGTCCGGGCGGCACCTGCCGTTGCGGACCGGACGGTTGACCCGGATAGGGACGGCCCGGATTCCCTTGCGGATTACCGGGAACCGCGCGTTGCTGGCCCGAGGGCGGATACTGCTGACCCGGTACCCGGGGCTGCTGTCCGGAGGGCGGGTACTGCTGACCTGGCACCCGGGGCTGCTGCCCCGAGGCGGGTCCCTGCGGTCGGCGCGGCACACCGCGTTCGCCGGGTACACCGCGTTCCCACGGGGCCGAGGGCGCGCGCCGGGGCGGCGGCCCGTCCGGTCCCTCGGGTCGGCCGGATGAGCGCGGCCCGCCGTACTCGCTCACCGTGCCTCCTGTCGTTTCAACTCCCGCTTACGCGCGCGCCTGCTCTGCCGTGTGCTCGGGTCGAACCCCTCGTCGGCCGGGTCGGACTGGCCGCGGAAGCGGTGCCACAGTCGGCGGCCGACCAGCAGGAGCAGCAGTGCGCACGCGCACGCAGTAATTATTGCCAACACCTGACCGTAGGCGTTGGATCGCACCGATACCGACACCGCATTGCCGAGCGGCACGCCGTCGGGTGTGGTAAGTCCGATGGGAATGACCAGGTTTCGACTGTCGGAAACCTCGGTGGGGATCTGGAAGGACCGATTTCCCTTGGCGGGCAGCTGCTGTTCGCCGATATCAGTGATGTTCGTCTCGGCCGGGGCGTCGATCTTGAAGCGCACCCGGATGGCCACCGGCAGGTCGTTGCGGGCCACCAGCAGCAGCGGGCTCTGTTCCGAGGCGAGGGTGTAGACGCCGCCCGGCGGCAGCACGGTCACCGATCCGAACAGGTTGTCCATGGTCTTGGTGGTCTGGTCCAGGCGGCGCTGGGCATTGGTGTCCGCGGCGGAGGCGCCGGCCCGGCGGTCGGACAGGGTCAGCACCCGGATCAGGTCGTCGCGCAGCGGCGTGAGGAAGTCGTGCGGGCTGAGTTCCTGCTGCGGCACGTCGACCAGCGCGCTCATCAGCTCGGTGATGCGCTGGGCCTGCTGGTGCACGGGTTCGGTGAAGTGCGCGGGCACCGCCTCGTCGGCGGCGGCGCTGAGGTAGTCGAGTCCGTAGGGCTGTGGATCCGGCTGCTGCGCAAGCAGTTCGGTGAAGGGCCGCGGGGTCGCGAGATTGTTCTTCAGCAGCAGGTCCAGCTGTCCGAGCACGGCGGAGGCCTCGTCGCGGTTGGCGCCCCACTGCTGCGGCGGCACCAGCAGCGCCGAACGCGGCCGCCCCGGTTGCGGATTGAGCGAGGTCCAGGCGATGGCACCCAGCGCGTCCTGCAGCCGGGCGGCGCGGGAGTCGTTGGTGACGTCGTAGCGGACCTTGTCCGGGGTGAAAGGCGGTGTCGGCGGATTGGATCCGATGGCGGCCAGCGCGGTCGCGGCCCAGATGTCGAAGGTGACGCCGCGCAGGTCGGCGGGCACCGGCGGCGGCGTCGCACCGGCGGCGGGCGGCAGGGTCACGTCGGCCAGGTTCACCACATCGGGTGTTCCGGCTTCGGCGGTGGTCGCGCCCGGCGCTGCGGGTGCCTTGGTGGAGGTGAGGTTGGCGCGTCCCTCGCCGGTCGTGACCGCGCTGTCGGCGAGCACCGCGCTGGTGTATCCGTGATGCGCGAACAGCGTGGCGCCCTCGGTGTCCACGGTGCCCGCGTCCGGAACGGCCACGCCGCGCAGCGATTTCACCGAGAGCAGCTCGTCGACGCGATCAGCGGACGCGTTGAGCGCCCGGTCGGCGAGGGTGACGTCCCCGACGGCGGCCAGCGCGTTCGGGTCGACCTGCGCGAACGGCAGTGCCACCACGCACATTCCGTGCGCGAGCGCCTTCAGCCGTTCCAGCCAGGCCTTGGCGGCGTGGGTCCCCGTGCCGGTCCGGGTGGGTCCCTCCGGATCCGAGGGGCTGGCCAGCACCAGGTAGTCCCTGGTCATATCCGACACGGTGTTGAGCAGGTCCGGATCCACGGCCAGGCAGATGGCGTTGATCAGTGTGCGGTCGCGGCCGCTGTCGGGTTTGACGGTGCTCTCCAGCGCCGACAGCAATTGATCGAGCCGTCCGCCCTGGGCCAGTGACGCGGCCAGGTCGTCGTCGGTGAGCAGTGCCGGTCCGTCCGGTGAGCCGGGCCGCCCGGCCACCAGGCGGGGGCGGTCGGCGAGCGGCCACAGCATGGTGGTGGCCACCGGCGGCGCGTCGGCGGCGGGCAGCGCGGTCGAGGAGGATTGGGCGGCGGCGGGTTTGGCGTCGGCGCCGCCGGGCACGCCGAGCACCGGCAGCAGGAAGCGGGCGTCGTCGAGGCGGGCCTGGCCGCCGTAGGCGGGCTGCCCGTTCACATTGAGCAGCAGCGGGTACACGCCCGGCGCGGTGATGTCGACCGACGAGATCCCGCTGGGCAGTTCGGTTCCCGCGCGCAGGGCGACGGTCAGGCTGAACTGCTTGCGCTGCCCGGGCGTCAATCGCTCTGCGACATCCTGGAATTCGCCGTTGACGTCGTAGTTGATCTGGTCCAGCCGCAGCGCGGAGCGCAGCCCGCTGGGGCTGGTGACCGCCGCGCCGCGCTGAATGCGCACGCTGACGTCGTCCACCGGCCGATCGCCGATATTGGTGACGGTCCCCGACACCACGAAGTAGGGGTCGCTGGTGGCGGTGACGGCGGTGGGCGTGACCGAATCCAGCGACAGTTTCAGGAATTTCGGCCCGCTGGACTGTCCGTTCCCGCTGCCGGTGGGTTCGGCGGCGGCAATGGGCGTGCCGATTCCGGGTCCGAGCCCCAGTGTCGTGAGCACCGCCAGCATTACCGCGACGAGTGAAAGCAGCGTGCGCTGCGATCCCGCACGCGTCATTGTCTGCCGTTCTCCATCCGGTCGATCAGCCGGTTGGCTACTTCGGCCAGCCTGCGTTCGTCAGCGTAGGCCAGCCGGGAGTCCAGTTCGCTCAAGGGAACCCAGGCCACCTTGGTGACCTCGACGTCGGCATCGGAGAGTTCACCGCCGAGCGAGCGCATCAGATAGTGGTGCACGGTCTTGTGTACCCGTCGGCCCTCGGTGACGAACCAGTAGTCGATGCTGCCGAGTTCGGCGACCACGGTGCCGTGGATGCCGGTCTCCTCCTGCACCTCGCGAATCGCGGTCTGCTCGGCGGTCTCGCCCTCTTCGATATGCCCCTTGGGCAGCGACCAGAGCAGGCGTCCGCGCCGGTCGGTCCGGCCGATGAGGGCGGCGCAGCGCTTTTCGCTGGGGCCGTCGAGCCCGTCCACCACGAGGCCGCCCGCGGAGGTCTCGCGGACGGTGCGCATGCGCGGTTTCGCCGCGCCGGTGGATTTGGCCGCATTACCGCCCGAACCGCGCCGCCGAGGCTGGCGGCGTCGACTGTTCGCGCGATCGGCCGGGGACACTGCGCCAGTCTATAGGTGATGACCGCTACGCCCGCCCCACCGCGGTGCCTCCCATATATACGGAGCTCTCGCAGCAGGTAGACGCCGGTCACGGGGCGGCACGCCGGGTCCCGGCCGCGGGTGGCCGGATGCTTTTCGGGGATCGGACACCCGAGCGACTAAGCTCCGTCCTCGTGGTTTCGCCGAAGTCCGAGGAAGCAGCCGTGGAGGATCGTCGTACTCGCCTGCTGGCGGCGGCGGCGATAACTCTGGGTCGGCTCTCGGATGTGCTGACCCCGTTGGGCGAACTGTTCGCCCAGCACAATCACCAGCTGTACCTGGTCGGCGGCAGCGTGCGCGACGCGGTGCTGGGCCGGCTCGGCACCGATCTGGACTTCACCACCGATGCCCGCCCCGAGGTCGTGCAGGAGATGATGCGCGGCTGGGCCGACAATCTCTGGGACACCGGCGGCCTGGCCTTCGGCACGGTCAGCGCGTCCAAGGCCGGGCAGCAGCTGGAGATCACCACCTTCCGCAGTGACTCCTACGACCGGGTCTCGCGCAATCCGGAGGTGACCTTCGGCGACACCCTCGAGGGTGATCTGGTGCGCCGCGACTTCCGGGTGAACGCCATGGCGGTGCGCATCGGCGAACTGGGCGAGCTGGAATTCGTGGATCCGCTGGGCGGGATCGAGGACCTGCTGGCCGGGGTGCTGGATACGCCTGCGCTGCCGCAGGATTCGTTCCGCGACGATCCGCTGCGCATGCTGCGCGCCGCACGCTTCGTCTCGCAGCTGGGTTTCGAGCTGGCCCCGCGGGTGCGGGCGGCCATTGTCGAGATGGCCCCGGAGATCGATCGCATCACCGCGGAGCGGGTGCACGCCGAGCTGGACAAGCTGATCGGCGGCGAATACCCGACCGACGGCATCGACATCATGGTCGAGACCGGCCTGGCCGAGCGGGTGCTGCCCGAGGTGCCGGCCATGCAGCTGGAGATCGACGAGCACCACCAGCACAAGGACGTCTACCAGCATTCGCTGACCGTGCTGCGCCAGGCCATCGACCAGGAGCAGGGCGATCCGGATCTGGTGCTGCGCTGGGCCGCGCTGCTGCACGACATCGGCAAGCCGCCCACCAAGCGCAATGAGCCCGGCGGCGGCGTGAGCTTCCACCACCACGAGGTGGTGGGCGCGAAGATGGTGCGAAAGCGGCTGCGCGCCTTGAAGTATCCCAAGCAGTTCACCGAGGACGTGGCGCGGCTGGTGTACCTGCACCTGCGCTTCCACGGCTACGGCAAGGGCCAGTGGACCGATTCGGCGGTGCGCCGCTACGTGACCGACGCCGGCGAGCTGCTCCCCCGCCTGCACAAGCTGGTCCGCGCCGACTGCACCACCCGCAACAAGCGCCGGGCCGCGCTGCTGCGTTCGACCTACGACGATCTGGAGGTCCGGATCGCGCGGCTGGCCGAGCAGGAGGATCTGGCGCGGGTGCGCCCGGATCTGGACGGCAACGCCATCATGGAACTGCTCGGCCTGCAGCCGGGTCCGGATGTCGGCAAGGCGTGGCGCTTCCTGAAGGAGCTGCGCCTGGATCGGGGACCGATGAGCCGCGACGAGGCCGAGGCCGCCCTGCTCGAGTGGTGGCCGACCCAGAAGTCCTAGTCCCGCAGGGGTTCCCGTTCAGAACACGATGAGTGTGGTCCCGGCGACGATCGCCGAGCGGATCTGCGCCAGATCGAACGATCCGGTGATGGCGGGCAGGTCCGCGGCGAAGATGACGTGATCGCCGACGCGCTGTGCCCGCTTGATCCGTGCCTCACTGGGCAAGCCGGTCAAGGGAATCGGATTCAAGGTCGTGAATCGCTTGGGCGCGCGCACTTTTCGCCAATGTGCCTGATGCACGGTGATGGACAGGACATTGTCGGTGACCTCGGCCTCGGCGAGCGCCTTGATCCGGCGGCGGCGATGCCTGGCCAGGATCAGCCCGTCGGGAGCGGGTGCCAGCTCCCAGTCGGGCTGCCAGCCGTTGATCCAATCCAATAGCGCCGCAAGCGATATCACGCCATTGAGGTCGAGCTGTGAGGTCCGCACCTTGGTGGGCACGCCGGGCACCAGCCGCACCCCGTGCGCGATGACGGTCAATTCCTCGATGGGATGCCGGTTCCAGTGCAGTCCGGTGAGCACGGTCTTGGTCTGGAAATGCGCCCCGCGCCTGCGCACCTTGAGCGTGTGCAGGGTGGCCCGCAGATCGTGGCCGAGCAGGGTGGCGCTGACCTCCCGCCCCCCGAACTGGCTGAGGATCCCCTCCGAGAGCAGCGTCATCAGGACATCGGGCATCAGCGCGGTGACCGTCCCGGCGCCGAAGTCGGCGGCCGGCTCGAGCCAGGCGGTCGTGAAGCTCGTCCACTGATCCAGCCAGCTCTGGTCGAACAAGCGTCTTCCGAGATCCATCCCCAGGTCCACCGCGCGCAGAGGCGACCAGGCCTTCGGATCGAAATACGTGGCCATGATTGCTTCGAGCGTACCGGCGGGCGATGGGGGTGTGGGTGTCGGAAGCGTGAACAGGAACACCGATTCCTGTCGCTTGATCCGTATCTACGGATATATACGATTAGTAGTTCCGCATCTGCGGACATATCCTTCCCTATATGCCCGAAATTCGGATTCGCGATGCCGCCCAGCTGCTGGGCGTCAGCGATGACACCGTGCGCCGCTGGATCGACAGTGGAACGTTGTCGGCCCGCAAGGACGAATCCGGTCGCCTGGTGGTGGATGGCAAGCAGCTCGCGGAATTGGCCGTCGAGCAGGCCCGCACTCCGCAGACCCGGATGGGCAGTGCCAGTTCGGCACGCAATCGGTTTCCGGGACTGGTCACCAGGGTGGTGGCCGATACCGTGATGGCACAGGTGGAGATGCAATGCGGACCGTTCACAGTCGTTTCGTTGATGAGCAGCGAGTCGGTTCGCGAGCTGGGCTTGCAGCCGGGGAGCGTGGCGTGGGCGAGCGTCAAGGCCACCACGGTGGTCGTGGAGACGGCCGCCGAGGCCGGTGGCACGGCCTAGTTTCGAAGTCCGGTGTGGCGCTGGCCGCGACCGCGGTGCTCGGCGCGGGCCTGCTGTCGGGCTGTGGCTCCGACTCCTCGACCGGCAGTGACACCAAGACCATCACGGTCTTCGCCGCCGCCTCGCTCAAGCAGGTCTTCACTCAGCTCGGCACCCAGTACGAGGCCGCGCACCCCGGCACCAAGGTGACCTTCTCCTTCGCCGGTTCCTCGGATCTGGTGGCGCAGTTGAACAATGGCGCGCCCGCGGATGTCTTCGCTTCGGCCGACCAGAACAATATGGACAAGGCGGTGAAGGGCGGCCGGATCACCGACAAGCCGCAGACCTTCGCCACCAATACCCTGACCATCGTGACGCCGCCGGGCAATCCGGCGCACATCAACTCGCTCGCGGACCTGTCGCAGTCCGGCCTGCGTCTGGTGGTGTGCGCGCCGCAGGTGCCCTGCGGTTCGGCCACCAAGAAGGTGACCACCGATGCGGGCGTGGCGATTTCGCCGGTCAGCGAGGAGTCCTCGGTGACCGACGTGCTCGCCAAGGTGACCTCCGGTCAGGCCGATGCCGGACTGGTCTATGTCACCGACGCGACCGGGGCGGGCAGCAAGGTGCAGACCGTGAACTTCCCGGAATCGGCCAAGGCCGTCAACACCTATCCGATTGCCACCGTGGCGGATTCGAAGAACGCCGCCGCGGCCAAGGACTTCGTCACGCTGGTCACCGGTCCGGAGGGCCAGCAGGCGTTGCAGCAGGCGGGTTTCGGCAAGCCATGATCAAACCCCCGGTCTGGCTACTGCTTCCGGCGGCCATCGGCTTCGTGCTGGTGGCCGGTCCGCTGGTGGCGCTGACCGGGGCGGTGGACTGGTCGCACTTCTTCGGCCTGATCACCTCCGAATCCTCGCGCGTGGCACTGGAGTTGAGCCTGCGCACCTCGCTCGCCGCCGCCGTGCTGTGCGTGCTGCTGGGTGTGCCGATGGCGGCGGTGCTCGCCCGCTTCGACTGGCGGCTGATGCCGGTGCTGCGCGCACTGGTGTTGCTGCCCTTGGTCTTACCGCCGGTGGTCGGCGGCCTGGCCCTGCTGTACCTGTTCGGCCGCCACGGCCTGGTGGGCCGGGAGCTGGAGTCGATGGGCATTCGCATCGCGTTCAGCACGACGGCCGTGGTGCTGGCGCAGACCTTCGTGGCGCTCCCCTTCCTGGTGATAACCCTGGAGGGTGCGATGCGGACCGCGGGCGACCGCTACGAGCGGATCGCCGCGACGCTGGGCGCGCGCCCGTCCATCGTGTGGTGGCGGGTGACCCTGCCGCTGCTGCGCCCGGCCCTGATCTCGGGCACGATCCTGGCCTTCGCGCGGGCGCTGGGCGAATTCGGCGCGACCCTGACCTTCGCGGGCAGCCTGCAGGGCAGGACCCGCACCCTGCCGCTGGAGATCTATCTGCAGCGTGAATCCGATCCCGATGCCGCCGTGGCGCTTTCGCTGCTGCTGGTGCTGGTGGCGGCGGTGATCGTGCTGGTGGCCTACCGCCGTCCGGGTCTCGCCGCGGACCGAGCGCCCGCGGGTGCGAGCTAGCGTGGCTGGCATGTCGTCGATTTTCGTGCCCCGCGCGCAGCGCATCGTCGATGCGCTGCTGACCGCCGATCCGCACCTGGCCGCCTCGGTCGGTGATCACCGTGCCGACGATCGGCTCCCCGACTTCTCCCGGGCCGCGGTGCGCGGCCGGGTCGCCATGCTGCGGGAGGCCTCGCACGCGCTGGCCGAGATCGACGACGAGGATCTGGGTGCCGAGGACCGGGTCGATCTGGCGCTGCTGCAGCAGCGGGTCGACGGCATGCTCTTCGAGCTCTCCGATACCCGCGAGCACGAGTGGAATCCCCTGCTGCACAATCCCGGACCGCTGCTCTATCACCTGCTGGCGCGCCCGTTCGCACCCGCCGAGGTGCGGCTGGAGGCGCTGCGCGCCCGGCTCACGGCGCTGCCAGACGCGCTGGCCACGGCGCGCTCGGTGCTCGCCGATTCACCCCGCGTGCACGTCGAGACCGCGATCGCGCAGTTCGGCGGGGTGGCCGCGCTGATCCGCGAGCAGGTCCCGGAACTGGCGGCCGAGGCGCCCGGCTTCGAGATCGAACCGGCCGCGGCCCAGGCCATCTCGGCGCTGGGCGAATTCACCGGTTGGCTCACCGAGCGGCTGGACGGCTCGGATCGCGACCCGCGCCTGGGTCGACGGCTGTGGGAGGCCAAGCTCTGGCACACCCTCGACACCAATCTGAGCTCGCGGGAGATCCTGGAGCGCGCCCACCAGCACCTCGAGCAGCTGACCGGCGAAATCCGCGCCGCCGCCGGGGAACTGCTGGGTGTCGCGAATCCGGACGACGAGACCGTGCGCAAGGCCATCGATCGCCTGTCGTCCGAGCATCCCGCCGATGACACCGTGGTGGCGGTCGCGGCGGACGCGCTGGCGGAGGCCACCGCCTTCGTCCGTGACCACGAGCTGGCGAGCCTGGTCGACGATCCGCTGGTGATCCAGGAGATGCCGGAGTTCGCGCGCGGTGTGGCGGTGGCCTACTGCGATCCGGTCGGTCCGCTCGAAACCGCCGAGCTGCCAACCTTCTTCGCCATCGCACCCACCCCCGCGGACTGGTCGCCCGACCGCGTGACCTCGTTCTACCGCGAATACAACAACCACATGATGCGCAATCTGATCGTGCACGAGGCCATGCCCGGCCACTATCTCCAGCTCGCGCGGGCCCGCCGCTTCCGCGGCTCCACCCCGATCCGCGCCCTGTGCTGGAGCGGCACCTTCATCGAGGGCTGGGCCGTGTACACCGAAAAGCTCATGGCGGACACCGGATTCGGCGGTCTCCCGGTGCGACTGCAGCAGCTGAAGTCCCACCTGCGCATGACCATCAACGCCATCCTCGACCAGTCGGTGCACTGCGAGGGCATGACGCGGGCCGACGCCATGCGGCTCATGCTGGACCGCGGCTTCCAGGAGGAGGGCGAGGCCGCGGGCAAATGGCGGCGCACCCTGCTCAGTTCCACCCAGCTCTCCACCTATTTCGTCGGCTATACCGAGGTGGCGGCGCTGGCCGCCGACCGCCCGACGGTCACCTCCCAGCGCGAATGGCACGACGCCATGCTCGACCACGGCTCCCCCGCCCCGCGTCACCTGCGCACCCTGCTGGGAGTCGACGATGGCTGAGCCGTCGAAACCGGCCGGGGGCCTGACGGTTTCGGCGCGGCTGGACGACCGGGATTTCCAGGTGGCCCTGGAGGTTCCGCCGGGTGAGGTGCTGGCGGTGCTCGGACCCAATGGCGCGGGCAAGTCCAGCCTGCTGGATGTGGTCGCGGGCCTGGTGGTTCCGGACCAGGGCGAGGTCCGGCTGGGCGACCGCGTGCTCACCGACACCGCGAAAGGCATTGCGGTGCCGCCGCATCAGCGGGCGGTGTCGCTGCTGGCGCAGGACGCGCTGCTGTTCCCGCATCTGTCGGTCGAAGCGAATGTGGCCTTCGGCCCGCGCAGCCGGGGCCTGCGCGGCAGTGCGGCGCTGACGCTGGCGCGCGAATGGCTGCGGGCCGTGGACGCCGGGGAATTCGCGAAGCGGTCGCCCGGATCGCTGTCCGGCGGTCAGGCGCAGCGGGTCGCCCTCGCCCGGGCGCTCGCGGTGCATCCGCAGGTCCTGCTGCTCGACGAACCCATGGCCGCACTGGATGTGACCGCCGCCCCCGCCATGCGCACCCTATTGCGGCGAGTCCTGCGGGACACCATCGGGGGCGCGGGTTCGGAACATCCCGTGGCCCTGCCGGATTCGCGTCCGACCTGCACCATTCTCATCACCCACGACATCATCGACGCCGTCACCCTGGCCGATCGGGTGGCCGTCATCGAATCCGGACGGGTCATCGAATCCGGTCCGGTGGCAACGGTTCTGGCCCGTCCGCGCAGCCGGTTCGCCGCGCGGATCGCGGGCGTGAACCTGATTCTGGGCACCGCGGCGAGCGGCGGCAGCGCCGGTCTGGGCGCGGTGGTGGAGGGAACGTCGGAGGTTTTCGGAAGGTCCGAGGGCGAGTGGCCGATCGGCGGCCGGGCGGCGGCGGTGTTCTCGCCGGTGGCCGTGGCGGTGCATGTGGAGCATCCGGAGGGCAGTCCCCGCAATGTGTTCCGGGTGCGGGTGTCCGAACTGGAGGATCGCGGCGGCCTGGTGCGGGTGCGCGCGCTGGACGGTCCGGGGGCGGCCGCGGGCCTGGCGGCGGATCTGACTCCCGCCGCCGTGGCCCAGCTCGGGCTGACCCCCGGAATGGATGTGTATTTCGCGGTGAAGGCGACCGAAGTGGACGTCTACCCCTATTGATCGGGTAGCCCCTGGATTCAGGCGGCGGCCAGCGCGCGCAGTCCGTCGGCGCAGGTCGGATACTGCGGCTTCCAGCCGAGTTCGGCCTTGGCCTTGGCATTCGAGACCAGCATGCTCGCCCGGGTCATCTCGTACAGGTACGACAGCGGCCGCAGCAGCAGACCCGGCACGGTGAACGGCCTGGGGGTGCCGAAGGTTTCGGCCACCAGCTGCACGTGCGCCCCGAATCCGAGCGGACCGTCGTCCACGATGTTGTAGGCCGCGCCGGGCACGCCGCCCTCGACGGCGGCCGCGACGGCGGTGCCCGCGTCGACGAGATTCACCCACGGCAGTACCCGTCCGTGGTCGTTGACGGCGGGCAGCTGCCGCTTGCGCAGCATGTCCACGATCGCCTCGGTGCCGCCCGGACCGTAGAAGCAGCCGTAGCGCAGCGAAATGCCTTCGATGCCGGGGGTATTCAGCATCAGGTCCTCTTTGACCCGCATGCCTTCCAGGTGCCGCGCGTCGGCTCCCTTGCCGCCGCGGCCGAATTCGTCGTATTCGGTGATGACGTGGTCGCCGAAGTCGCGGTAGCCGTAGCCGAAGACCATGGATTCGGCGATCATCCGCCGGGCGCCGACCAGTCCCGCGGCCTCCACCAGGTTCTCGGTGCCGGTGATGCGCAGGTCGTCGGTGGCGAACATGTCCCGGTGCCGCATGGGCGCCTTGCGCAGCGCGGTGGCCGCGTGCACCACGGTGTCGGCCCGCACCCCTTCGACCGCGCGCAGCAGTTGATCGCGGTTCATGAGGTCGGCGACGACATCGTTGCCCATGCCGCGGCCGAGCGAGAGCACGGTGTAGCCCTGCTGCCGCAGGGCCCGGGCGATGTGTCCGCCGAGGACTCCGCTCGCACCGGCCAGGAGGATCTGCTTGGTGTCATTCATGTCCATGGGACAAGGGGTGCCCCTGGAAAGTGACACCACACCTGTGTGAGCCATGACACAGTTTTGGGCGTGAGATTCTTGTCGCCGGATGCGGGTGCGCCCACAATCGGATCACGACGACAGCTGGAGGACGCATATGACGCTGGATCTGAACAGCGACCTCGGCGAGGGCTTCGGCGACTATGTGATGGCCGATGACGCCGCCATGCTGGACGTGGTCACCAGTGCGAACATCGCCTGCGGCTTCCATGCCGGGGATCCGGCCATCATGCGCCGCACCTGCGCGCTGGCCGTGGAGAAGGGCGTCCGCATCGGCGCGCATGTCGGCCATCGCGATCTGGCCGGATTCGGCCGCCGCGCCATCGCCGTCACCCCGGCCGATCTGCGCGACGAGACGCTGTATCAGATCGGCGCGCTGGAAGGCTTCGCCCGGGCCGCCGGCGACCGGGTGCGCTACGTGAAACCCCATGGCGCGCTGTATCACCAGGCCGCCGCCAACCGCGCGCTCGCCGATGCCATCGTCGCGGCCATGCGTGATTTCGGTACCGGCCTGACGCTGCTCGGCCCGGCCTCAACCGAACTCGAGCACGCCGCCGAAGCGGCCGGAATCTCCTTCATCGGTGAGGGTTTCGCGGATCGCGCCTACACGCCGGAGGGCTTGCTGGCCCCGCGCGGACTGCCGGGTTCGGTGCTCGACGCGGATGCGGCGGTGGCGCAGGCGCTGTCGATCGCCCGCGACGGCAAGGCCACCAGCGTGGAGGGCGGCACGGTGGCGGTGTCGGCGGCGAGCATCTGCGTGCACGGCGACACTCCGGCGGCGGTCGAGATGGCCCGCCGGATTCGCGCCGCGCTCGACGAATCCGGCACGCCCGTCCGGGCTTTCGCCTGAGCGGGGTGAGCGGCCATGACCGATCCCGAACTATCCGAAATCGCGGGCGAGATACGGGCGGCGGGTGACCGTGCGCTGCTGGTGATTCCGCCGCTGCGCGAAATGGTCGCGGATCTGGTGTCGGCCTTGCGTACCCGCCCGGCCGGGGTGGTGGATGTGCTGCCCGCCGCCGAAACCGTACTGGTCACCCTGACCTCACCCGCCGTCGCCGAGGACGTACGAAAACAGCTGCGGGCCTTGCTCGCTCACCTCGACGCGGCGGCGCGGGTCAGCGCGGGCGGTCGCGCACTGCCCGGGCGGCCGGATCGTGCCGAGCGCTCGACGGACGGCGATGATGTGGCGAGCGAACCCCTGGAAGTGCCGGTCCGCTACGACGGCGCGGATCTCGCCGAGGTGGCCCGCCTGCTTGGGCTGACCACCGACGAGGTGATCGCACAGCACACCGGCACCGTATGGCGTTGCGCCTTCGTGGGATTCGCGCCCGGCTTCGGCTATCTGGAATCCCCGGACGGCCGGTTGAGCGTGCCGCGCCGCACCCAGTCGCGGACCGCCATCCCGGCGGGCGCGGTGGCGCTGGCGGGTGGCTATTCGGCCGTCTACCCGCGCAGCAGTCCCGGCGGCTGGCAGTTGATCGGCACCACCGAACTACCGATGTGGCAGGTGGATCGGGATCCGCCCGCCCTGGTGCGGGCCGGTACCGAGGTTCGATTCGTAGATGTGGGGGCGCACTCATGAATTCGACTGAAATCTCCGAGCCCGGTTTACGGGTGGAGCGGGTGGGACCGCTTGCCACCATTCAGGATCTGGGCCGCCCGGGCTGGTTCGACTCCGGGGTGGGCACCGCCGGTGCGGCGGATCGCGCCTCGCTGCGGCTGGCCAATCGGCTGGTCGGGAATCCGGAGGGCGCGGCCGGTATCGAGGTGCTGCTGGGCGGCCTGGAGCTGCTGGCGCGGCGGCACGTGACGGTCGCCGTGACGGGCGCGTCGGCCCCCGTCACCGTCGACGACCGCCCGATGGGTCCGGCCAGCGTGCTGGAAATGGAAGAGGGGCAACGGCTTCGGATGGGGTACGCGGCCACCGGCCTGCGCACCTATGTGGCGGTGCGCGGCGGCATCGAGGTCGCGCCGGTGCTCGGCTCCCGTAGCCGCGACACCCTCTCGGGCATCGGCCCCGAACCCCTGCGATCCGGCGATCTGCTGCCGGTGGGGAAGCCGCCGCGCAGCTGGCCGATCGTGGATGTCGCGCCAGTTCCGGTACTGGGCAACGACCTGCTCACGGTGCGCGCCGTCCCGGGTCCGCGCGCCGACTGGTTCGCCGACGCCGCGGCGCTTTTCGCCGGTGAGTGGTCGGTGTCCTCGGACACCGATCGAATCGGCGCGCGCCTGGACCGGCGCAGCGGGCCGGATCTGCGGCGCAGCGTGAAGGGTGAATTGCCCACGGAGGGTATGGCATTGGGCTCGGTCCAGGTGCCGCCCAGCGGACAGCCGGTGGTGTTCCTCGCCGATCACCCCATCACCGGTGGTTATCCGGTGATCGCCGTGGTGGTGGACGCCGACGTCGACACTGTCGCGCAGGCCCGGCCGGGTCAGCCGCTCCGGTTCCGGAGGATCGAATAACTCTGCGTCACTTCAGCTTCGCGTGCATCAGATACACGTTGTAGCTGTTCCAGGCCGACATGGTGAAGTACAGATCATTCCCGGTCGACCACGGATGGATGTATCCGCCATAGGTCGACGGATAGTCGTCGGTGTCGACCAGGGTGACCGGATCGGTCCAGGTCCCTTGCGGTTCCGCGGCGGTGCGCAGCACGATGGCGTGCCGGTCCAGATCCAGATAGAGCATCTGCCACTGTCCGCTCGACTCGTCATAGCGCACCGACAGCTCCCCGGCCGTCCCGGAAACCAGTGGCGTGGCCAGCAATTCGTCGGGCCCGATGGCGGGCACCCAGGTGTTGTTGATCCAGTACTGATACGCCGATTTGTTGAGCACCTGATCCGACGCCACCCGCGCCAACCCGATGGTCCCGAATCGTCCGTTGGGCGTGCCGAACATGTAGACGTATCCGTCGTGCGGCGCCATGCCCATGACCTGGAACCGTCCGAGCCCGAAGAAGTTGTCCCAGCGCGCCCATTCGGATTTGGTCCAGGTGCTGCCGCCGTCGTCGGACCAGGCCAGCCCGCCCAGATTGGTCCACCACATACCGGGCTTGTGGCGGCTCCACCGGGCCACCGACATATAGGTGAGGTACTGCCGCCCCTCGAGCGCGAAGCCCGAGGTGGGGATGGTGGTGACCTCGAAGTTGTCGACCTTGCGGCTGCCCAGAATCTCGGCCGCGTGGCAGCGGCTGTCCTGGGCGAAGGTGTCCAGCTTCAGCCCCTGGGACAGATCGCGATTGCTGCTGAAGGCAATGGTGTTGCTGCGCCAGTCCTGGTCCCAGGTGCCCGCCGCGGGCGGCACCCAGCCCTTGCCGAAGGTGTCGCCGAACGCGACCGCGATCTGTCCGGGTTTGGTCTCCCACAGGATTCCGAGATCGGTGCCGTCCACCGACCAGCGCATATCCGTGCGATTGGTCGACCCGTGTCCGGTCACCTGATTCACCAGGTCCAGCGAGTCCAGCTCGCGCGGGGCCACGGGTGCGGCGACCGGCGCGGGTGCCGGCGGCTGCATGGCAGGGGTCGGCTGGGCCTGCGGTGGCTCGGGCTCGCCGCCGGGCATCGGAATCGGGACGGTCTCGGGGATCTGATCGAACTGCACCTTCGGCAACTGCGGCAG